>VBKI01000082.1:15746-128462 GCA_005879535.1 Deltaproteobacteria bacterium
AAAGCCGATCTGATTGCCCGTGCCGAGCCGATAGCGGGCTGCGACGCTTCGTTTGGTCCCGCCGATGGTCTGATAGGCGATCGGTGCGTGATGGGTGAGCTCGCTGCCCGCGGCCTTCATGATCAGATTGCCGCTCGCGTCAATCGTAATTGCGTCGGCACCGGACATCGCAAACCGGATCGCCCGCGGATCCGAGCGCGGCGCGACGGTGAAGTCGTATTCGAGCTGCCGCTGGTTGCCGTAGTAGACGAGATCAATCCCTGGATAGATGGAGTCGTATTCGACCTGCGCGTAATTCGCAATGCCAGTACGCCAGCTCTTCGCGTCATTGCCGATCAGATAATTGGAGACTCCCGGGAGCCTGTGGTGACCGCGTATCGCGGCATGGGGATTCGCTCCAAGGAATCGCGTCTTGACGACCAATGAGTCGACCGTCTCGACCTGCTTCGTGCGTGTTCCGCCTGTCGTCCGCCGCAGCTCGATCACGAGCTCCGTCGGCGTGAAGAAGAACGAGTAGCCACTCCCATGCGACAGAAACTGGACGACCGCCGCCGTCTGCCCCAGATTCTGTTCGAACGTGAGCGGCAGGTTGCCGTACGGCTGCGTCACCGCCGGCGAGCCTCGGCGCGCAATTGGTCCAGCGCCCCGGGGAATCGGCTTCGACACGGGCAACACCTCGACGTGCGCCGCCGAGGCCGTCTGCGCCGTCGACCGCGCCTCTGAAGGGCTCGCCGTTCCTCGACAAGACACCGCCGCGACAATCGAGGCAATCCTGACGAGCAGGCTGTTCATAAGGCCCCCTCTTTCGAGCGTCACCGCTCGCGGAGGACTCTATGCCTTCGGACGGCTCGGTCAATCCGGCCCCGGTCGGCCGCCTTCAGTCGATAGCTCGCGACGACGCCTGTGAGCTTCTGCTGCACGAGCTGCCCTCGGCGACGACTGCGCTCCGTCGCGCGTTCCCGTGAAAACAGCTGTTCGCTGCTCCGAATTCCAGCATCGCTGTACGTTCCGCGAGGTGCTCGCGTAACAGCGGGACCCGCTGATATGCAGTTGCACACCGCGCACAGGCGTCGGTACGGCTCCCAGTTGCTGTCGGCGCACCCCCTTCGCGGACTCGTGCAGGAGCTGCGGATGCTCTAGCAAGAGCGCGCGCACTGCTTCGACGTCGTCGCGCCAGATCGCGTCGGTGAGGCGACCGCGAGCACCAGCCGCAGCCACCTGGTGAGGCCGTAGCTGCGAGCCAGCGCATTTGCGCCTGCGCCAGCTTCACGTCCGCTGGATCGTGCGGAGGCATGCTCAGGAGCGCGACCGCCACGGGATCGCCGCGGCGGATCTCCCGCAGGAGCTCCTTTGCCTGGTGCCTGAGCTGTTCGAGGTTGGGACGGACCGGTAAACGACGTTGGGCCACGACGGACCTCCTTGAAGCCCGGGGTCCGCTGGCGTCGGGCGAAGAGGAGGTTCGCGGGAGCTTGCGCTACACCGGGCGTGGCCACTAGGCATTAATGCTGATTAATGCTGGTTTCTGTTACGTCTGAAGGCGGCATAGCATCCGACGGGGAGATACCGCGCACTTGGGTCATCGAAGAACCGTCGGACGGAGAAAGGGCGCAAAGGGGCCCGACAAACGCTCTCCGGTCACGTTAGGGGCCGATACGCTTCGCCTGGCCCGTCACCGCGGTCGCCCACTGCCTGCCGTCCGTCGACGTCTCGATCTTCCACGTCATCGTTCCATCGGTGAAGTGCTGCACCATGCGAATGCGCAGCCGCGTGCCGCCCGCCGTCTTCTCCGTCACCCAGGTCCACGTGTCTCCAGCAACGGAGCCGGTGAAACTGGCGCGCTGCCCGAGGCTCTTGAACGAGTCGTAGGTGTAGCACTTGCTGTCGGCGTCCCAGCCGAACAGGTCGATCTGGCTGACCGGTCGCACGTCCAACCCTGCCAACCGCGGCCGGGTCTGCAATTACGCCGCGCAGGGCTTCGGCGCACCGAGTGTCACCCGCGGCACTCAACGTCAACGCTGATGATCTCGATGTGGAACGGCGGGAAGGTGAGTCTAAACGTGGTCCGCAACCAAAGATTATCAAGGCTGCCCTGCCGAATCAGCCGGGACTTGATGGCGAACGTCTCATCGACAGTCGGCGGCGAGAGGGACAACTCAAGGTCTATCCTCTCGTTGGCGGGCACCTCGTACCGGGCGCCGGTAACGAGACCGACACCCTGGAGTCCCTGCCCGTTCAAGTGGGTCGTCGCGTCGACTGAAGTCGGCGATACCTCGCCGGTGGTGACCGTGTGGACGCTTCCTTCGAAGGCGACAAACTCCGGCACTGGCGGGCAGGGGTTGAATTGCATGCCTGTAATCGGGTGCCTTTCACTCACGGTCGTCCCGGACTCTTGCTCTTCGTGTTGCGCGGCGGAAAGTGACGGCCCGGCGAGGCGAGATGCTTGCGGCGTGGGCGCTGAGATCGGCGTGTCACAGGCCGCGAGCCCGATCAAGACGAAAGCGAAAAGCGCCATACGTTTCATGGTGTTACCCCCATTTGGTCGAACGGGCGTCACAGAACCACGAACGCGAACGGATGTCGACCGCGGGCTCTCGGTCCCCGATGTCCTGCTCTCGGGACACAAGCGGATTGCCGATTGGCGAGCGGCCGAAGGGCGCAGACTGACACAGCTCCGCCGCTCGGGGGTCGGAACTAGCGGTCGAGTCGAAGCACTGCCCTTGCGTCCGCTGCGCGACGTCGGAGCCGCCGATGAACGGCGTAGCGGCACCTGAGAGGCGAGCTGGTCTTCTGCACCGAAACCGGCTGCGGCTTCAAGGAGAGCGAGTGCAAGTGGCCGATGTGACGCGCGTGCAGACGGGCCGGACTGCGCAAGATCACCTCGCAGTCGCCCCCACCCGTCAACCTTCACATTCCTCGCATCGAAATCGGAGCGGTCAGCGTCCGATGCGGAGAGTACGCCACCCGAAGGTTCCGGCGGCAGTTCGTCAGGTCTCTGTACGCGCACGCGTGCCGCGGCCCGAGGGGGCGTCGTGGCGACGCCGGACCCTTACCTGGCGGGTTCGCCCGGCTCCACGGTTACTTGCGCGCGTCGGAGGGCTTCATCTTCCTCCACTTGCCGTGGGCCTTGTTGCACTGCTTCTTCGTGCCGGCGTCGGAGATCTCCGATCCGTCGGCGCTGACGCAGTGGCGCTTGGCCTTTGCGAATGCTGGCGACGCTACGAGGGCGACCGCGGCGATCAGGGCGAATTTCATTCTTTTCCTCCTTGGGCGGATGAGCTCGCGATCCTGGCGTGACCGCGGTGTGTGGCAAGTATTGAGCTTGGTCCACCAGGCACGGCGGCGCGGTGGCTGAACGTCTGTGACGACTTACGGTTGGTCGTGCTTGAGGGCGTTCTCCATCCGCGACACGAGCCTCCCTGGCCGCGGTCGCGATGGGACTGGCACCTGTCCTAACCTGTCCTGCGCACGTCCCGAGCGTCCAATCGAGGTGCCTTGGTTCGGTGCAGCTCGGCGGCATCCTGGACTCGCCTGGCGGCAAGCTGCACCTCGGGAGCCCGCGGGGAGATGGGTGCTCATTTTTGGGGTGACCGGCTTCATGCGATGACCCCGACGTGCCAGTCCCATCCGGTGACAGTATCAGCGTCCTGCGCGGCTTCGCCTGATTCGGACGCGGGTGCATCCACGAGGCGTCGGACACGTCGCCGCAAGCACTCGCCGATGCTGAGGAAATTTGGTGGAGGCGGCGGGAATCGAACGCGTGGCTATGTCGCTTCCGTGCGGCCTCTCGTCCGGATCAGAGGCCGCAACCACTCAGAACCGCGCCCGGGCGACCATGCACGATCCAGTGCCGCGCGGGCGAGTTCAGGCAGATACTGTAACGACTGTAACGGCGGCCGTCGCGCGGGCTGCGCCACCGCGAGTTGTTCGGGCCTGCGCAAGGGCAGGGACGAAGTCCATGCACTCCACACTGACAAGAACCTTGCCCGCTGTTGTCGTCACATTGGCCGTTGGCCACTCCACTGCAGCGCTGGCCTGCGAAGAACGCCGGCCTCCGGACCATCTTTCAACCTGGGATGTCGATGCCCATTCGGACATCGTGGTCGCCGCGGTGGAGGAGATCGAGCCGAACGGCCGCGGCAATCAGGTTGAGGAGATGTTGGGTAGACCGAGACCGTTCAAAGCCCGCATCAGGATCGAACGATCGCTGAAAGGTCAAACGTCGCCAGGCGACGTCGTCACGATTGAAACGACCAAGGGCGAAGAAGCCCATGCCATTTGCCCGCTCAACCTCGAACCAGGTTTGACCTACCTGCTCTTTCTGAAGCGAGATGGAAACCAACTTCGAGTCTCCAGGTACCTGTCAATGACCACATCGATGAAGGGTCGTCGAGCGGCGACCTACGTGCGAGACGTCGAGTCGCGAGTTGCATCCGCTCCCCCATCCAAGCCATCGCCCAAGGTTGAAGAACCGAAAAATCCCGACGGTGGTGCTGAGTAGGATTCGGGGGATTCGGGGACACTATACGCAACTCCCCATGCCAGTCTTCTAAGGACGTCCTGGCATGCGGGGTCACGTATGCTGACCACGGATCCCGGATCCTCGTCGGACACGTGCCGCGGAACCCGACGGCAACACCGGCTCTGCGTGATTCGGACGCGGGTGCGCGGTCCCGAACCCTAGTGCTTACCTGACGATTCCGCGCCGCGAGCGGCGCGGTGCATGGTGGAGGCGGCGGGAATCGAACCCGCGTCCGAAAGCACTCCCCTTTTTGGCTCTACATGCTTGTCCCGCGATTTGTCGTCATCCGGCGGATCGAGCACGGGCCCTCTGCCCGCCGGACCATCTCCGAATGAATCTCGTCTTCCGCCGTCGGAGCGCCACGGAAGACCAGCCGACTTTTCTGACGGGACTTGCCGGCGCCATCGGCTGGGCTCCGGGGTCCCGCGTGCTTAAGCCGTTTTAGGCGGCCAGCGCGTGCTCAACGTTGTCGTTGGCGTTTGTTGCGTTGCCCGTTTTTTATAGAGGTCCGAGCATCCCCTGCATGCGCCGAAAGGTTCGTTGCCCTCGTCGAAACCGGTTCGCCCCCATGACGGACCGAAGCCACAACATAACCGGGCCGGGCGTCGCGTCAAGGCAGCCCGGCCCACATGCGCTCGGCTGCTCCCACATCGGGCTTTCTTGCCCCCGCTGCTAGCATGGCCGCATGGCGCCGAAAGCCTGGTGGCTGCAGACCCTCATCCAAGCCTACGATTGGTACCTGAAGAACCGCACGCCGTTCGAGATGCTCGGCCTGTTCCTCGCGGTGCTCGGTACGCTCTTCGCCGTCTTCTCGATCCGCGACGGCCGCAAGCTCACCAAGGACCTGCGTTCGGTCTTCGACCACCTGACCACCAAGGAGATCGGCGCCTTTCCGGCCTACATGACCGAGGTGGACCGGATCATTTCCGACGCGCGCGAGTCCGTCTTCATCGCGACGGATTTCCCAGGCCATGGAGCGTGGCGCGATCGCGGCCGCTACGGCGCGTATGTGAAGGCTATCGAGAACCGGAAAGCCGATCGCGTCCGCCGCGGCCACCCACTCAGCGTCCAGGTGCTCTGCCTCGACAGCAACGGGCGCGAGCGCGCCCTCGAGGATCGCTACCCGGAAGCGCGCTGGAAGGAATATGTGAAGAAGGGCGGGTTCCAGCGCAGCCGCCGGCTGTACGAGGAGCTGGAGAATTGTCAGGTCTCCGAAGCCCGCCCGCAGTACCTGCAGCAGATGCTCGAGCGGCAGCAGCGCGCGCTGGAATCCGACATGCGCCTCGCCGATCGCTGGGAGTATCCGGGCCTGATGCCGATGTACCTCTGGATCATCGACAGCGAGAAGGCCGTCTTCGCCATCCCCAGCTTCGGCGATCACATGACTGAATACGCCTTCTACACGGAAGAAGCCGGCCTGGTGCAGGCGCTCATGTCCGTATGGGCGCGCTATCTCGAATCGGCGAAGCAGGTCAGCTCGCAGCCCGTCCTCGTCCGATCCGGCTAAAGCCGGCCCGCATCGAAGCGCATCGACCTTCTGCGGCTATCGCGTCAGCTGCGACTGCAATGCGCTCTTCGACGCCCTCGATGCGGGCCGCCCCAACTCCGTCCAGCCCTCCTTTCTGGCGCCTCAGGCGCAACGGCTGGTTCTGCAAGGTCGGTTCCAGCCGACGACCGACGAGATCAACGCGTTTTGCCTCTGAAGGCGCCGGCTTCAAGCCCTTCTCGCTCACGACAATCCCGTCGAGATGTCTCGCTGAAACGCCAAAATTGTCGGGACGCCTCTTACGGAAGCGAAGACACCGCAGGAAGGGCGCTGCATCAGCGCGGGCGCGCGGCCTACGAACCCGTCGGAATCGCCTGGCGGGCAGACGAAATCGTCACCAGCTTCTCGCTCTCCTCCCAGAGCCGTCGCGCCGCGGCCGGGTCGAGGGCGGCGTGCACCGGGGACTTCTCGCGCCGCCGCACGAAGTACTTCCCCGTCACGGCGGCGAGCGTTGGTTCCGATGCGGCCCAGATCTGCGTTCGGGCGCCCTTCTCCTCGCCGATCAGGAACGGCCGCGCGATCCGCGCGAGGATGCCGAACAAACCGGCGCCCTGCATCGCGAAGCCGCTGGCGACCGTTCCGGGGTGCACCGCGTTCGACGTCACCCCCGAACCCTGCAACCGCCGCGACAGCTCGAACGCGAAGAGAAGATTCATCAGCTTCGTGTTGCAGTACTGCCGGACTCCCAGGTAGCGGCGCTCCATCTGGAGATCGCCGAAATCGATCCGCCCGCCGCGCGAGGCTTCCGAGGCGACGCTGATCACCCGCGCGGGCGCGCTGGCGCGCAGCAAGTCGAGCAGCGCGGCCGTAAGCGTGAAATACGCCATGTGGTTGAGCGCGAATGTGCGCTCGAGGCCTTCGGCCGTGACCTGGCGCGCGCTGAACACGGCTCCCGCGTTGTTCACCAGCACGTCCAGCCGCGCGTACTTGTCCCGGAACTCCGCCGCGACTCGCCGCGCTTCGCCGACCAGCTGCAGATCCGCCCGGATGGCGTCGGCGCCGGTCTCCCGCTTGATGGCGTCGAGCTTCGCCGGATCGCGCCCGACGACCACCACTTTCGCGCCCAGCCGCGCGAGCTCGCGCACCGTAACGCGGCCGATGCCCGACGTCCCGCCCGTGATCAAGACGATCTTCCCGTTCATCCCCGGCTCCGCCGCGCGCGATCCATCTCGCGCTTCGCCTCGCGCTCCGCGATGTCCTCCCGCTTGTCCACGCCGGTCTTTCCCTTGCACACGCCGAGCTCGACTTTCACCCTGCCGTCCTTGAAGTAGAGGCTGAGCGGGATCAGGGCGTACCCCGCCTTCTGCTGCCGTTCCTGCAGCTTGTCGATCTCCCGCCGGTGCAGGAGCAGCTTGCGGGTCCGCTTCGGATCGTGGTTCTGCAGTGGTCCTGCCGGCTTGTAGGGCGGAATCTGCGCGTTGAGCAGCCACAGCTCATGGCCCTTGGGAATCGCATAGGCATCGGAGAGCTGTGCGCTGCCCTCGCGCAAGCTCTTCACCTCGGTGCCGGTGAGGGCGATGCCGCATTCCACCTTGTCCTCGACGTGATACTCAAAGCGGGCGCGGCGGTTGGTGGTGATGATCTTGACGTGCTCCGCGCTCATGCCGCCTCGCAGCCCGACAGCCCAGGCGCTCAGCCGCCTTCGCCTGCGGTGCCCAGCGCTCCGTTGTCGATGAGCCGCGTCTTACCGAGGAATGCGGCGAGGAACAATCGGGAAGTCGCATCGGCCTGCGGCGGCCGCTGCAGATGGACCGGATCGCGGATCTCCACGTAATCGATTCGCAGCCCGTCCGCCAGCAACCTCTCCCGGGCCAGCTCCTCGAGCTGCGCCGGCCGTAGCTCGCCGGCCTTGAACGCGTCGCGCGCCGCCTTCAGCGACTTCCAAAGCGCGGTGGCGCGCGCCCGCTCCTCGCGGGAGAGATACGCGTTCCGCGAGGAGAGCGCGAGGCCGTCGCTCTCCCTGACGATGGGGCGGCCAATGACCTCGACCCCGAGGTTCAGGTCGGCGTTCATCCGGCGGATGACCACGAGCTGCTGGTAATCCTTCTCGCCGAAGAACGCGTAATCGGCGCGGCTCAACGCGAAGAGTTTCGCCACCACGGTGCAGACGCCGCGAAAGTGGCCCGGCCGCTTCTCTCCGCAGAGCGGAGCCGCGAGCGGTCCTGGCTCGACGTAGGTCTGGAACTCCGCCGGGTACAGCTCCTCCGGACCGCGCGGCACGAATGCGAAGGTCGCGCCCGCCTGCTCGCATTTGCGCAGGTCGCCGTCGATGTCGCGCGGATAACGCGAAAGGTCGTCGCCAGTCCCGAACTGCGTCGGATTGACGAAGATGGTGACCGCCACCGCCGGCGCCCGCTGCGCGGCCGCCTGGATCAGCGACTGGTGGCCCGCATGCAGGTAGCCCATGGTGGGCACCAGCGCGAGCTCGCCGTCGCGGCGCGCTTCCTGGCAGGCCCGCCGGAAGTCGCGCGCGGTGGCGATCACCCCGACGCTCATTTCACGCTCGAATAGAGCTGCAGCACCGGCGGCTTCTCGGCGGAGAAGCTGTGCTCGGGTCCGGGGAACACGCCGTGCTTCACGTCGTCGTTGTAGCGGGCCACGGCATCGCGGATCAGCACTCCGAGATCCAGGTACCGCTTGACGAACTTCGGCGAGAATTCCGGATTCATCCCGAGCAGGTCGTAGATGACCAACACCTGGCCGTCGCAGCCTGACCCGGCGCCGATCCCGATCACCGGAATGGTCAGCGCGCGCGAGATCTCCGCCGACAGCTCGCCGGGCATCATCTCGAGGATCAGCGAGTAGCATCCGGCCCCCTCGAGCGCCTTCGCATCGGCAAGCAGGCGTTGCGCCTTCTCCTCCGTGCGTCCCTGGACGACGTACCCGCCAAGCTTGTGTACCGACTGGGGAGTGAGCCCGATGTGCCCCATCACCGGGACCCCGGCGCGGACGATGCGCTGGACGACCTCGGCATACTCGGCGCCGCCCTCGAGCTTCACGGCCTCGACGCCTCCTTCAGCCGCCAGGCGGACGGCATTCTTCACCGCCTCGTCCGCGCTGCCCTGGTAGCTGCCGAAGGGCAGATCGCCGACGAGGTGCGCCCGCTCCACGCCGCGCTTCACGGCCGCGCAGTGGTAGACCATCTGGTCCATGGTGACCGGCAGCGTCGTGTCGTGGCCCTGGACGACCATGCCCACCGAATCGCCGACCAGCAGCACGTCGGTGCCGGCGCGATCGAGCAGGCGGGCGAAGCTGGCGTCGTAGGCGGTGAGCATGGTAATGCGCTCGACGGCCTGCTTCATCTTGCGGAGCGTATTGATGGTGACCTTCTTCAAGGTTCACCTCCGTTTCACCGTGGTTGCCCCGTCCGGTTCGCCGCCTCCCGGTAGCCCACCTCGCGAAAGGTTGAGCTCCGGACAGCCCGCCACGGGACAGACTTGTACTGCGACCCAAGGATATCATCGCCGGCGCCCGGCGCCATCCCGACGGCGTCAGACCCGGGTGCCGAGCGGCTGGTAGTAGTGCGTCCCCGCCTTGATCGAGCCGATGGCGCGAACCAGCTCCTCGAAATCCTTCTCGGTTTCGACGAAGTCGATGTCGCTGGTGTTGATCACCAGAAGCGGCGTCTCGTCGTAGCGATGGAAGAAGTCGTTGTAAGTGCGGGACAGCTCGGCGAGGTATTCCGGGTCGAACTTCCGCTCGAATTCGCGCCCGCGCTTGCGGATCCGCGCCAGCAGCACGTCGAGCCGCGCCTGCAGGTAGATGACGAGATCGGGCTTCATCACGCGCGGGCCCAGGTGCTCATAGACGCGCTCGTAGAGGGCCAGCTCGTTGGGGTCCAGCGTGATCGAGGCGAAGATCCGGTCCTTCGCGAACAGGTAGTCGCTGACCGTTACCTGCGAGAACAGCTCCTGCTGGAACAGCTCCTGCTGTTGCTTGAAGCGGCTGAGCAGGAAGAAGAGCTGCGTCTGGAAGGCGTACTTGTTGCGGTCCTGGTAGAAGCTGGCGAGGAAAGGGTTCTCTTCGACGAGCTCGAAGACGCTTCTCGCGCTGAACCGTTTTGCCAGCGCGCGGGTCAGCGCCGTCTTCCCCACGCCGATGGGACCTTCCACCACGATGTAGCGCTGCCTCAGCTCCACGGGGGGCGCAGATCACCACAGAACCACACCCGGTTACAGCATTGACATTTTTTCGCGGATCGGGTTTGCGCCGCCGGCGCTGACACCGCATCCTGTGGACTGCATGGACACGCACCGGATCGACAATCCGTACACCGGCGAGACGGTCGCGGAGCGACGCCTGCTCGATGCGACTGGTGTCGAAGGAGTCGTCACCCGCGCTTTTCGCGCGCACAAGGCATGGGCGAAGACGCCGCTGGCGGACCGCGTTGCGCTCTGCGAGCGCTTCTGCGCGGAGTTCGAGAAGGACGGCGAGCGCATCGCGCGCGAAGTCACCCTGCAGATGGGCAAGCCGCTGGCCCAGGCGCGCGGCGAGTTGAAGACGACGGTGCACCGGGCGCGCGTCATGATGTCGCTCGCCCCGGAGTCGCTGCGCGACGATCCGCTGCCGGCGGTCCCGGGATTCACCCGCTTCGTCCGGCACGAGCCGGTGGGCGTGGTGCTGGACGTCAGCGCCTGGAACTATCCGTTGCTGATCACCGTCAACGTGGTGGTCCCGGCGGTGCTCGCGGGCAATGCCGTCGTCCTCAAGCACGCCAATCGAACCGCCCTCTGCGGCGAGGCCTTCGCCCGCGCGTTCGAGCGGGCCGGGGCGCCCGAGAACCTCGTCACCGCCATCGACGCCAGCCACGAGACCTGCGCGCAGATCATCGCCCGGCCGGAGATCGGATACGTCAGCTTCACCGGCTCCGTGCGCGGCGGACATGAGGTTTATCGCGAGGGCGCCAGGCGCTTCATCGACGTCGGGCTCGAGCTGGGCGGCAAGGATCCGGCCTACGTCGCCGCCGACGCCGACCTCGACCACGCCATCGCCAATCTCGTCGACGGCGCCTACTACAACGCCGGGCAGAGCTGCTGCGGGATCGAGCGCATCTACGTGCACGCCTCTCTCTACGAGCGCTTCGTCGAGGGTGCGCTGGCGGAGGTGCGGAAGTACCGCCTCGGCGATCCGCTGGACAGCGCCACCACGATGGGCCCGATGGCGCAGGCCGAGGCCCCGCGCAAGCTGGATGCGCAAGTCGAGGAAGCGCGCAGCAAAGGCGGCCGCGTTCTCTGCGGCGGAAAGCCGATCCACGACGCGGCAGGGCGGGGACGCTTCTTCGATCCCTGCCTGGTGGCCGACGCGAACCACTCGATGCACGGGCTGATGGTCGAGGAGAGCTTCGGCCCCATCGTCGGCGTGCAGAAGGTGAGCGACGACGACGAGGCGGTGCGCTTGATGAACGACAGCCCGTATGGGCTGACGGCGGCGATCTGGACGCGCGATCAGGAGCGCGCCTTCCGTATCGGGGCACAGATCGAGACCGGCACGTTCTTCATGAACCGCTGCGACTATCTCGATCCGATGTTGCCGTGGACCGGCGTGAAGGATACCGGCAAAGGGATGTCGCTCTCGAAGTAC
Organism: Deltaproteobacteria bacterium; assembly: GCA_005879535.1. Taxonomy (NCBI): domain Bacteria; kingdom Pseudomonadati; phylum Myxococcota; class Myxococcia; species Deltaproteobacteria bacterium. The sequence goes on from VBKI01000082.1 coordinate 27,392, forward strand.
GGGTTTCTGCCGCTCACCCGCCGCAAGTCCTTCCACCTGCGCACGCAGACCTGAACCGCGCGCGAAGCACCGGCATCGCATCGACATGCCGCTGGTCCGCATCGCCCTGCGCAAGGGCAAGAGCCCCGAGTACCGCCGCGCGATTTCCGAATCGATCCACCGCGCGATGGTCGAAACGATCAAGATTCCCGAGCAGGACCGGTTCCAGATCGTCACCGAACACGACGATGCCAGTCTCGTCTACGACCCGTCCTACCTGGGGATCTCCCGCAGCGACGGGGTCATTCTCGTCCAGATCACGCTCAGCGCGGGCCGGACCGTGGACGTCCGGAAGGCTCTGTTCGCGCGCATCGTGCAGCTCCTGCGGGAATCCCCTGGTGTTCGCCCGGAGGACGTCTTCGTGAGCCTCGTCGAGGTCGCGAAAGAGAACTGGTCGTTCGGGAACGGAGTCGCGCAGTACGCAACCTGAGCGGCTACAGCGCGCGCTCGATCGACGCGAACTCCTCGACGCTCAAGGTCTCCCCTCTCCGCTGCGGGTCGATCCCGGCGCGTGCCATGGCTTCGCGCGCGCCGGGCACGGCACGAACCGCGTTCCAGAGCGTCTTGCGCCGCTGCGAGAACGCCGCCTTCACCAGGACCCGGAAACGCCGCTCGTCCTGGACCGCCGCCCGCGGCTTCTCCAGGAACTCCAGCACGAGCGCCGCGCTCTCGACTTCCGGCGGCGGCGTGAACGCGTGCCGGGGCACCGAGATCGCCAGCTGCACGTCGGCGACGTGCTGGATCAGCACCGAGAGCAGCCCATAGTCGCGTCCTCCCGGTTGCGCCGCGATCCGCTCGGCGACCTCGCGCTGCAGCAAGAGCACCGCGCGGCGGACCGCTGCGCGCTGGTCGAGCAGATGAAAGAGGATCGGCGAGCTCAGATGGTAAGGCAGGTTCCCGCAGACGACGACCCGCTGGTCCGCGCGCATCGCGACCTGCCGCAGATCGAAGCTCTTTGCGTCGGCTTCCGCCACTTCCACGCCTGGAAGCTCGGCGCGCAGGATGGGAACCAGCTCCCGGTCGCGCTCCACCGCGACGACGTGCGCGCCGGTGGATGCCAGCGCGCGGGTGAAATGGCCGAGCCCGGCGCCCAGCTCGACGACGGTGTCACCAGCTTTCAGCCTCGCCAGCGCGGCAAGCGACGAGAGCAGCTCCTCGTCCCCGAGGAAGTTCTGGCCCCAGTCCTTCTTCGGCCGCAGCCCGTGGCGTCGGAGGAGCTCGGCCGGTTTCACAGCCGCCATCCCGGGTCTGCGGACATCTCCGGATCGGCGCGCTCGCCGCGGCGCAGCCGGTGAGCGCCGGCGATGGCGATCATCGCCGCGTTGTCGGTGCACAGGCGCGCCTCGGGCAGGAAGAGCGAGATCCCCTCTGCGTCGCAGCGCTCGGCGGCGAGCTTACGGAGGCGCGAGTTCGCCGCCACCCCGCCACAGATCACCAGCGAAGACAGCCCGGCATGTCTCGCCGCTCTGACTGCCCGTTGAGTGACCGCGTCGCAGACGGCCTCCTGGAACGAGGCGCAGAGATCCGCGAGCGCCTGGCCGGAGGGCGCTCCGTGCTCCCGCACGTGGGTCAGCACCGCGGTCTTCAGCCCGCTAAAGGAGAAGTCGAACGCCGCGCGCGAGCGCCGCGAAAGCCCGCGCGGAAAGTCGACGGCCTGGGGATTTCCCGCGCGCGCCAGGCGGTCGACGTGCGCGCCGCCTGGATAGGGCAGCCCCAGGAGCTTCGCGACCTTGTCGAACGCCTCTCCAGCGGCGTCGTCCAAGGTGTGTCCAAGCGCGCGGTATTGGCCGACGGCGCGCACCTCGTAGAGCGAAGTGTGGCCGCCGGAGACTACCAGCGCCAGCCAGGGGGGCACGGGAGCCTCCTTCGCGAGCAGCACGGCCAGCAGGTGCCCCTCGATGTGGTTGACGCCGACGAGGGGAAGACCCGTCGCCGCGGACAGCGACTTTCCCACCTGGACGCCGACGAGGAGCGCGCCCACCAGGCCCGGACCGCGGGTGACCGAGATGCCCTCGAGCTGATCCATCCGGCACCCCGCCTTTCCCAGTGCTTCGTCGAGCACCGGAAGCACGCGCTGCAAGTGGTCGCGCGAAGCCAGCTCGGGCACCACCCCGCCCCACTTCTCGTGCACGTCCTTCTGGGTGTGGACCACGTCCGCGAGCACGGTCCCGCGCAGGCTCTCGCCGAGCTCCACCACCGCGGCGGCGGTCTCGTCGCAGCTCGTCTCCAACCCGAGGACGCGCATCGCGCGCAGGTGTAACGCTATCCCTCGAGGTTCGCGAGGATCACCTTGACGTCCTTCGCGAACTCGCTCGCGGGTTCCAGCTCGAGGAACCGGCGATACGCGCGCGTCGCGTCCGCGGTGCGACCGAGCGACTGGTACGCCGTGCCGAGCAGGAGATGGGCGCGCGCGCTCGTCGGATCGAGCCGTGCGGCGGCCTCGAGCGGCTCGACTGCGTTCCGCGGCCGATCCGACTCGAGGTATGCGTCGCCCAGCGCGACGAGGACGGGGACCGCCTGCGGGCGAAGCCCCACCGCCTTCTTGTATTGGTCGGCGGCGGCGCCGAACTTCCCTTGGCGGAAAGAATCGTTCCCGCGTGCGACCGCCTCGGCATATGCCCCCGGGGCCGTCGCCCCGGACGCTGCGCCCTCTCTCGTCCCCTCCAGCCACGGGGAATCCTTCCTGTCGGTGTGGGGCTGTGGGCGAAGTACCCATCCGATCGTCAGCGCCGCGGCCACGCCCGCGAGCCAGCCCCAGCGCTGGCGGGCAAAGCGAATGGCAATTCGAGCGGCCTCGGGCGGCGGCGGCGTGGTCGCCACCACGGGGGCAATGGGCGGCAACTCTCCGTTCACGCCTGCCAGCCGCGCGAGTCGAGCATCGGCGGCGAACGTCTTCGCCGCGTTGCCGGCGGCGGGAGAGATCCGGCGGAGCTCTCCCAGCGCTTCGGACTCCGCGCGGGGAGGAAGCTCCACGACGTGGTGGAGCCGCACGGGCTCACCCGAGGCGATCTTCATCCGCGCCTCCTGCGCCTCGCGGCGCAGGCGCTCGCGCCGCAAGCCGCGGATCGCCGGAAAGTTCACGATGCGCGGCATCGTCGGCGCGGTGGCAACGGCGGCCGGAGGCGGTTCGGAGACCCATGCCTCCAGCGACGACGACGAGCGGGAGGCCGGTCGGAGGATGCCGTCGCGCACCAGGCGTTGGACGGCCTCCATCGTCGCGACGTCGTCAACCGGCGAGAGATCGATCGCGGCGCGAAGCGTCCGCACACCGTCGAAGTGGCGCAGCACTCCATTCAGCTCGTCGGGGATGTCGCCGAGGACCGCTTCGAGGCGAGCCACGTCGACGGCGAGCTGCGTCTCCAGCGGAAGCTCCTGGGCCAGGCGACCCACTTCGTCGACGCGCCTCATCGCCTCCATCAGCGCGGCCCGCGTCCCGCCCTCGATCCGCGCTTCCCGCGGCGACGAGGTGAAGTCCACGCGGAATTGCCCCCTGTCCCAGGTCATCAGGCGCCAGAACGCCGCATCGCCCCCGAGCGGCCCCAGTTCTGCGTCGATGACCTGGCCCTCGCGGACCCAGACGCGGGCGAGCTGCCCGCCGTTCTCGCAGCGGACGACGGCGCTCTTCTTCCACGATTCGATGGAGTGAAAGACGTCGAGCAGACCGAAGTCGCGGACCGATCCCGTCAACCCGGCGGGCGCGCCAGGATCGGAGAGCCGGCGACGGTCGAGCAGATGCTGAACGCGCTGCACCAGCTCCTTGAGCAGGACCGGCTTGACCAGGTACTCGTCGGCGCCCGCCTCGATAGCCCGCGCCTTGGCGGCGGCCGACGCGTCGGCCCCCATCAGCAGGACGGGAACCCCTTGCTTTGCGCGTGCGGCGCGGCAAAGCGCGAGACCGTCGGGCGCCGGGAGCGCAAGATCGCAGATCAGCGCCTGTACGCCCCCATCGTTCAGACGGTGCAACCCGTCTTCGCCGGTGGCGCAAGCGATGACGACGAACCCGGCCCGGCGCAGCGCCAACTCCACCAGACGCAGGTTGCGCGGGTCGCCGTCCGCGACCAGCACCGTCTCCTTCGCCATCAGCTCTTCCGCTTTCCGAAGAGGAGGCCGGAGAGGACGCCGCCGCCCTTTGGGGATTGCTTGCGCCGCTGCTCGATCAGGCGGAGCTCGAGCGCGGCGTCGGGATGGCGAGGATCGATCTCCAGCGCCTTGCGGAACGCGTCCACGGAGGACTCAGGATCCTTCGTCCGCCAGAGGACTCCCGCCACGTAGTACGTACGCGCGGTGGCGCCGTGGGCGCGCAGGGCGCGGTTGATCAGCGTAGCCGCTTCCTCCTTTGCCGCCGCCGAGGACTTCGGGTCGCTCACCAGACACCAGGCGAGTGCCGCCAGCGCATCGCCGGTGGCGTCGAGGTCCACCGCCCGTCGCAGCTTGTTCAGCGCCTCGGGAAAATCGCGCTTCTTCAGCAGGACCTCCCCCATCTTCAAGGCAATGGCCCCCTCCTCCTTGCGCGCACCCGCGGACGAGGAGGTCAGCGAGCCATCGTACTTGGTGCGCGCGGCGGGCGTCGCGATGTGTTCGTAGGCCTCCTTGAGCAGGCCGAAGAGCGTTTGCAGCTCTGCCTGCAGCGAGGAGAGGGCCCCGGAGGCGCGGTCCGGATGGAACTTCTTCGCGGCATCCAGATACGCGTTGCGGATGGCTTCGCTGCTGGCCTTCGCCTCCACGCCCAGGCGCGCATACGCGTTCTGCCTCGAGGCCAGGCGGACGCGCGAGCGCACGTCGTCCGCGAAACGCTGCTCGTCCGCCGAGAGCTCGCCACCGCCGTGAGAGGCTTGTGGAAACTTCGGCGTGATCTCCACGGCGCCCTCGATCTCGCCGCGCGCCGGCATCCCGCCGAGATTGCGGATACCGCGCGCCAGCATGCGCTTGCGCATCTCCCGCGCACGCCCCTCGTCCATACCCGACGAGTCAGAGGCCTGGCCAGGCCCCGCGCCGTTCGGCGGCAGGTCGAGCTCGAGCGGTTCTTCCTCCTCAGCCGGAGGCGGGGAGACCTCCTCCACGTCGTCCAGCGAGAGCGCGTCGAGTCGGGCGAGCGCCTCCTGCTCGTCGAGCGGCTTCTGCCGCTCGGGAGGCGCCGGCGCAACATCCGCGTCGTCCGTCGCGGGCCGAGCATCGGGTTGCGGCTCCGCGGCGCCCGACAGCAGCAACGCAGCCAGCACGGCTTCCGCGCGCGTCGGCTCGAGCTGTGAGGCGCGGACGAACTCCGGTACCCGTCGCGGCAGCGCCAGCAGCGCCGTTGCCCGGCGATCCGTCGGCGCGAGCGTGATGCGTGGTTCCAGATCCGCCCAGTCTCCGGAAAGGCGGACCGGGTGGTTGCCGAGCCAGGCGATCATCTTCTCGCGCCGCGGCGCGTGCTGCTCCCGCTCGAGTGCATCGACGAGGCACCCCACCGGATCGACGACCACCTCGCGCGCCCAGGCGGGAGGCGGCTCCCATCCGCGCCAGTCGTACTTGCCCTCCGTCAGCGCCATCAACGTCAAGAGATTGGTGGTGTGCTGCGCCGCGAGCGCGGCGCGCAGTTGATCGCGCGTCAACAGCTTGCGGGCGACGAGCACTTCGCCGTGCCGCTTGCCCGCTTTCATCGCCTCATCGCGGCTCGACTCGATGTCGAGCGCGGCGACCCAGTCGTTCGCGAGCAGCACGTGCGCGAGGTTCCGCGCGCCGGGAAAGGCGGCCGTGCCGCACATGTCGCCGGCGCGAAAAAAAATGCGGATCTCGGCCGCCTGGGACGTCTCCAGCCACAGCGTTCCGCTGGCGCGCGAGCGGAACACCGCGGCCACCAGCTCCGGCGCGCTCGTCTCGGACAGATCCCCCTGGGCGAGCGAGGGCAGGAGCTCGATCGTGTCCACGTCTTCATGCTACCGCGAAGTCCCGTCCTCTCCAGAAGTTCCGCGGGGTTGCGCGGTATGTATTTGTCGGAGCGCCTCGTACACCGCGATCCCCGCGCAAGTGGAGAGGTTGAGGCTCCGGGCGCTGGGCTCGGCGATCATCGGAACGCGCACCTGCCGGGCCACAAAGCGGTCGAGGAGCGGTTGTGGGAGACCGCCTACCTCGTCGCCAAGCACGAGGTAGTCGCCCGATGAAAACCGCGCTTCCCACAGGCCAGTGCCTCCCCGCCCGGTGAAGAGATGCAGGCGAGCCGCAACAATTCCTTCGCTTTGCAGCAGCTCGTCGAACGAGCTCCACGTCGCCGCATGGACCTTGTCCCAATAGTCCAGGCCGGCGCGCCGCAGATCCTTGTCGTCGATTCGGAACCCGAGCGGGGCCACCAGGTGCAGCCGCGATCCGGTCACCGCGCAAAGTCGCGCGACGTTGCCGGTGTTCGGCGGAATCTTCGGTTCGACCAGCACGACGTTCAGCCGCGCCGACGCGGGCGTGAGGAACAGGCCTTGTGCCGCAGGCTTCTGCCCGGTATTCGGTGCCGCCATGGCGGGAATTGCGATCATCGCCAATCCGAACGCGCGCCGCAACCGCGAGTGGCCGCTCGCCGCGCAGCAGCTCCGCAAGGCAGCCCCGGGCGCGGCCATCCTGGAGACGCGCGGTCCCGAGGAGCTGGCGGGAGTGGCGAAGGCGGTGAAGGCGGAACGGCCGCGGGTCGTGGCCATCGCCGGCGGCGACGGAACCGTCACGCACACGGTCACGGCGCTCGCCGGCGCGCTCGGCGACGACCTGCCGCCGCTCGCGCTGCTCGGCGGTGGCGCGTACGACTCCCTGGCTCCCCTCGGAGGGAAGGGAGACGCGGAAGATCGCCTGCGCCGTCTCTCCGAAGCGCTCGCTTCCGGCACCGAGCTGCACGTCGAGCAGCGCGATACCCTGCGCGTCGAGGGCCGCTGCGGTTTCCGCTTCGGCGTAGGGCTGCCGGTGAGGTTCATCGAGGCGATCTACGCCACCGGCCGCGCCGGGTCGTTCACCAGCACGCGGCTGCTCGCCCGCGCGTTCTGGTCATCGCTGACGGCCGGTCCGTTCGCGCGCCGGCTGTACGCGCCGATGGATCTGCGCGTGCGGCTCGATGGCGAGGAGTGGCCCCGGATCGAGATCTACGGCCTGGTCTGCTCTTCGGTGGCGGAGGCAGGCCTCGGCTTGCGCCCGTTCCGGCGCGCGACGGAGCAGCCCGGCGCGTTCCAGGCGCTGGGCCTCACCGCCGGTCCGCGCAAGTTCGCCCTCGAGCTGCCGCGGCTCCTCGTCGGACTGCCGGCACGTCGCGATCGGCTGCTCGAGGGAGTGGGCGAGAAGCTGGAGCTGACGGGAAGGGCCCCCCTCTCGTGGCTGCTGGACGGCGAAATCTACAGCAGCAAGAGCGGCAAGCTCGCGGTCGGTCTGGGACCCCGGGTCTCCCTCGTGCGCGCATGATCGTGCGCAATTCCAGGACCGGCGCCGTGCTCGCGGAGCGCGTCGAGCGCGCGTCGACGATGCTGGCGCGGCTGCGCGGCCTGCTCGGGCGCCGCGCGCTGCCGGAAGGCGAAGCGTTGCTGATCGAGCCTTGCGCTTCGATCCACACGTTCTTCATGCGCTTCGCCATCGACGCCGCGTTTCTTTCCCGGGAGCTGCGGGTGCTGCGCGCCATTCCGGACCTCGGGCCGTGGCGCGCCACGCGCCTCCACCGAGGAGCGGCCATGGCGCTCGAGCTGCCGCGCGGCACGCTCGCGCGGACGGGCACGCGCGAAGGGGATGCGCTCGAGCTGGAATCGTGAGTCAACAATCGAGCCGCACGCCCGGCGCGGCGATCTGATCGACGACGCGCTCCCCGGCGGCCACGTGCGTGCTCGGCCAGAGCACGGCGCGCTCCACGTATGCGCCTGCGTCCACCCGCGATCCGGCGCCAATCACCACGCCGGCTCCGAGCGTCGCTCCGGCTTCGATCTTCGCACCGGCGTGGATCAGCGCTGGCGCGCGGAGCGGCGCGTCGACGTGCGCCGTCGGATGCACGTACGCGCCGGGCACCCGCTCCTCGCAATGAGCGAAGGGATCCGCGCCGGGCCTGAACCGCGCGAGCGGCACGCGACCCTCGAGAACGTCGAGATGCGCGCGCAGCAGCGAGCGCGGCGCCCCGAGATCGCCCCAGTAGCCGTTCTGGAGGAAGCCGCTGACACGGGCGCCGTCGTGGATGGCCCGCACGTAGGCCATCCGGTTGATGTCGCTCTCGCCCTCGGGAGGCAGACGGGCGATCAGCGCCGGCTCGAGCACGTGCACGCCGGTGAAATGCATGCGGATGAGAGCGGGGTCGGCGGAGGCACCGCGCCCCGCGATGCGGCGGACGTTCATGTCGCCGTCCACCTCGACGGCGCCATAAGTCGCTCCGGGAGGATAAGGAGCGAGCACCATGGTGGCGACGGCGCCCGCCTTGCGGTGAGCCGCGAGGGCGGCCGGGAGATCGACGTCGAACATCATGTCGCCGTTGAGGAGGAAGAACGTTCCGCTGCCCAGCATCGCCTGCGCGCGCCGGACGCCGCCTCCGGTGCCGAGGATGTGCTTGAGCTCCCGCGAGACGGAGAGATCGATGCTGAGCTCCCGCGCGAGCTCGACCGCGCCCTTCTCCATCGCCGGGGCGAGATGATGCGTGTTGATCACGATCGTCGTCACACCGGCGTTCTTGAGGAGCGCGAAGTTGTATCGGAGCAGCGGCAGCCCGCACAGCGGCACCAGTGGCTTCGGGACCTTGTCGGTGAGCGGGCGCAGGCGCGTGCCGAACCCGGCGCAGAGCACCATCGCGTTCATTCTCTAACCTGTACAGCGTCGAGCCACAGCCGCAAAGCCGCACCTTCGTGCGGCAGCGGGTGGGTTACTCCAGCGCCGCAGCGACGTCGTCGGCGGGACGGCGCACCCAGCGCAGCAGTTGGCCGATGCGTCCCTGCAGGAGCGAGACGAGACCCACGTAGAAGAACCCCCACTGGAACAGGAGCAGGAATGGGAGGGAGAAATAGACCCCCTTGTCCAGCGCGAACCAGATGGCGCTCGTGAGATATGCGCCGAGGGCGAGCTCGAGCAGCGGCTGGGCGGTGAGGAGCGTCCGATACTTGTTCTTCAGCCAGCTGCGGTCCCTTCCCTGCATTCCGGTCTTCGGCGTGCGCGTGAAGCCCGTCTCGTAGCCCACCATCGCCTCGATCACGGCCTTGCTCTGGTTGACGCACATGCCGATGCCGAGCGCCATGATGAACGGCAGATACTTGATCCGCTTCCACCACTGCATGCCGATCTCGCGCTGGCTCGCGATGTAGAACATCACCACGCTCATGGTCGCCGTCCAGAAGAACGGCAGGTCGAGCATGAGCACCTCGTACCAGCCGTGCTTGAAGCGGATCACCATGCTGACCGGCATCAGCACGGTGAGCAGGATCATCAGCGGATAGGTGAAGTTGGCGGTGAGATGGAAGAACGCCTCCACCTTCACCTCCCGCGAGAGGTCGCTGCGGAGGATGCGCGGCAAAAGCTTGCGCGCGGTCTGGATGCTGCCTTTCGCCCAGCGGTGCTGCTGCGACTTGAAGGCGTTCATCTCCACCGGCACCTCGGCGGGTGAGACCACCTCGGGCAGGTAGACGAACCGCCAGCCGGCGAGCTGGGCCCGGTAGCTCAGATCCAGGTCCTCGGTCAGCGTGTCGTGCTGCCACCCGCCGGCGTCCTCGATGGTGGCACGCCGCCAGACGCCGGCGGTGCCGTTGAAATTGAAGAACCGGCCGCTGCGGTTGCGCGCGGTGTGCTCGATGACGAAGTGGCCGTCGAGGAAGATGGCCTGCGCCTGGGTGAGGTGCGAGTAGTCGCGGTTCAGGTGCTCCCAGCGCACCTGGACCATTCCGACCCGGTCGTCGCTGAAGAAGTGGACCGAGCGGAGCAGAAAATCTTGCGAAGGGACGAAGTCCGCGTCGAAGACGGCGATCAGCTCGCCGCTCGCGACCCTCAGCCCCTCCTGAAGAGCACCGGCCTTGTACCCGCTTCGGTTGTCCCGGTGGATGTACTGGATGTCGACGCCGGCATGGCGCAGCCGCTCGACCCTTGCCCGGGCGATGCCCTGCGTTTCGTCAGTCGAATCATCGAGGACCTGGATTTCGAGCCGCTCGCGCGGGTACCGGATGCTCGCCACCGCGTCGATCAGGCGTTCGACGACGTACATCTCGTTGTAGACGGGCAGCTGGATGGTCACCCGCGGCAGGATCTCGAATTTCCTCTTCGGCGCCGGAAGGTTGCCCTTGTACTTGTAGTACAGGTACGCCATCACGTAGCGGTGCGAGCCGTAGACCGAGAGGATGATCAGGACCAGGAAATAGGTCGCGAGGAACAGCAACTCCACCCGGGTCATCGACTCTCCACCGCAAAAACTCCAACAATTTCCGGGGTCTGGCCCGGAGTGGCGCGGACTGTACGTGACGCCCGCTCGCTTGTCAAACGGCCGACCAGACTGCGATGCACCGCGGCCACCCGGAGAAACGCGCCGGCCGCCGCAGCGCGCGCTCCTACCGCTGCGCACGATGTGTGCACTGGATCGGTCCGTTGGAATCTCACGTCGCCGCAAACTCCAGCGATTCAACTCAACTGCCCCGGTGAACAGCGCTCAGGGCTGTGCCGTGCGCACGGGCGCCTGCGGCAACGTCCGCTTGAAGACCGTCCAGGTGCGGAGCGCATCGAGCGCCACCTTGAGCTGGGGATCGTCCTGCGGGTCGTCGGGCACGAGCGGCTGCGGCGCGGGGGGCTGCAGCGATGCCGCCGCAACGAGCCCGCCGTCTTCGCCCTTGAAATGTCCGGGGAGGTTCTGTTCGCGCGGCGCGTCGTCGTCGGCCGCGCTGGCCTTCACCCACAGGTCGGGCGTGATGCCGCGTTCCTGGATGCTGCGCCCGGACGGCGTGTAGTACCGCGCGATGGTGAGCTTGAGGCCCGAGCCGTCTTCGAGCTCGATCACCGTCTGCACGGATCCCTTCCCGAACGTACGCGTCCCAATGACCACTGCGCGTCCCGAATCCTGGAGCGCGCCGGCGACGATCTCGCTGGCGCTGGCGGTGCCGCCGTCCACCAGCACCGTCATGGGAAACCGGGGTTCGTTGTTCTTTGGCCGGGCCTTTTCCACCTCGACGTGCTTCCCGCCGCGCCCTTTGGTGGTGACGATCACGCCTCCGTCCATGAAGCGGTCGGCGACCTTCACCGCCTGGTCGAGAAGGCCGCCAGGGTTGTGCCGCAAATCGAGGATCACCCCTCCGAGGTGGCCGCCCGCCTCCGCGCGCAGCGACTCGATCGTCTTGCGCAGGTACGCGTCGGTCCGGTCCTGGAACGTCTTGATCTTTACGTACGCAAGCTTGCGATCGAACAGCTTGCCTTCCACGGAGACGAGCCGGACGACATCGCGCACGAGCGTGAAGCTCCGCGGCTCGGCCCACCCGGTCCGCTGGGCTTTCACGGTCACCTCGGTGCCCGGAGGACCCATCAGCGCCCGCACCGCCTCCGTCTCCCGCCAGCCATGCATGGCGCGGCCGTCGATCTCGATCAGCCTGTCCCCGGGCTGGAACCCTGCGCGCGACGCCGGCGTGTCGTCGATGGGCGCGACCACCACCACGTCTTCACCGCGCGTGGCGAGCTCGAGCCCGACGCCGCCGTATTCGCCCTCCGTCTCCTCCTTGAGCGCGGCGTAGGAACGAGGGTCCATGAAGCTCGAATGCGGGTCGAGCGTGTGGATCATGCCGTCGATGGCGCCGTAGACGAGCTTGGCTTCGTCCACCGGTTCCACGTAGTTGTTCTCGATCAGCGAGAGCACGTGGCTGAAGACGTCGAGCTTGCGGTACGGGCCAGCGGGATCCCGCGCCGCCTGGGCAACCCGCACCGCGAGAAAGCCACCGAGCGTGGCGCAGGCGCAGAGCACGAGAAGCTTCTTCATTTGGCGGCGCCTCCTCTGGTTCCCGCAAGCAAGGCAGCCGGTCTGCGCTTGCGGGAAAGCCAGAGCTCCGGGTCGAGCGGCTTCTGTCCGTCGCGGAGCTCGAAATACAGATAAGGACCCTTCAGCGACCCCGTCTCGCCCACGGTACCGACCTGTTCTCCCGCCCGGACGGCGTCTCCCAACGCCTTCTGCAGCTGGTCGAGGTGCGCCATCAGCGAGAACACGCCTCCGCCGTGATCGACGATCAGCAGATTGCCGAATCCCCTGAACCAGCCGGCGTGCGCGATCTTGCCGTCCCAGACGGCGCGAACGGGTGTGCCGGTGGGGGCGCGCACGTCGATGCCGGTCTGCAGCGTCACGGTGCCGAAGCGGGGGTCGACGGCGCGTCCGAAGTGCGCCTCGATCCGCCCGCCGCCGTCCACCGGAAACGGCAGCTTGCCGCGGGCCCTGCGGATGGATGCCTTGAGCAGGATCTCGGGCGAGCTCAGCGCGGGATGCGATCTGCGGATCTCCGCCAGCTTGCGCGAGAGCTGCTTTTCCGCCTCCTCGAGCTCTCGCACCGTCTCCTCGTGCACGGCCCGCTCCCGCTGGACGGAAGTAAGCAGCGTCCGCTGCTGATCGAGCTTTTCCTGCAGCGAGGCGCGGCGCTCCGCCTCCTGGTTCACGCTCTGATCCTGTTCCGTGTGCGCGGCGAGGAGCTCGTCGCGCGCCGCCTTGCTGGCGTCAGCCTGCGTCCGCAGGAGCGTGATCGCCTGCAGGTCGGACTCGAGCAAGAGGTTGAACAGCCGGCGCCGGCGGAACAGATCCGCGATTCCCGTCGACCCCAGCAGGAACCGCACGTATCCCTCGCGCCCGAGCCGATAGCGCGCCACAACCCGCGGTGCGACGGCGTCGCTCGCGGTCGCAAGCGTCGCCTGGGTCTTCTGCGAGCGATCCTCTGCGATCGAGAGCCGCTGCGCCGCGGCGCGCAGCCGCGCCTGCGCGGCCCGCAGCGCGCGCGACTCCACCTCGATCTGCCGCTCCAGCTCCGCGAGGCGGCCCAGCACCGTCGCTTCCCGTCCGGCCAGCTTCTGCGCCGCCGCGCGCTCGTCCGCCAGGCGCTCGCGCAGCTCCGGCAGCGAGGTCGCGAGCGCGACGGCGAGCAGCAGCGGGGTCATGTCTTCAGGAACCGCGCAACCGCGATCCAGCTTCCGACGAAGCCCACCAGCGCGCCCGCCGCCAGCAGCCCGCCGGCGTAAGCGGGGAGCAGATGCGGCGCAGAGGCCCCCGCCGCGAACGAGAATGCCTGCGACGCGTGCGGCAGCAGCCAATGTTGGGCGCTGAGCACGGCCCCGACGGCGATAGCCGCGCCGAGCAGCCCCTGCAGCGCGCCCTCCATGAGAAAGGGCGCCCGAACGTATGCGTCGGTCGCGCCCACCAGCTTCATGATCTCGATCTCGTCGCGCCGCGCGTAGACCGCGAGGCGGATGGTGTTGGCGACAACCATCAACGCCGCGCCGATCACGGCCAGCAACGCTCCCGCGCCGAAGGCGCGCAGGCCGGAACCCAGGGCCTCCAGCTTGTCCAGCCACTCTCGCCCGTACTCGACGTCATGCACGCCCCGCATCTGGCCCAGCTCGGCTGCGAGCAGCCGCAGGGAGGATCCGGGAAGCGCGGCGCGCGGCCGGATCTCCAGCGAGGGCGGCAACGGGTTCTGCGTCAGCCCGTCCAGTGCGCCGCCCAGCTCCCCGAGATCGGAGCGAAGCCGGTTCAGCGCCGCTTTTCCATCGACGTATTGGACCTCCAGGTCCCCCCTGCCGCGAATCTGCTGCGAAAGCGCACGCGCATCGGCGTCGCTCGTCGCCGGGTCCAGATACAGCGTCATGTTCGGCTCCGCGCCCCAGGAAGTCAGCAACGTGCGCGCGGTGAAGAGCCCGAGCACGAACGCGGCACCGATGAAGAGCGAGAGCCCGATGGTGAGAACCGACACCAGGGACAGCACGGGCGCGCGCCAGAGGTTGACGGCGGCGCGCCGGGAGAGCCGCCAGGCGACGTGCGCGATCATGCGTCGAACACCAGCTTCCCGCGCTCGAGACCGACCGTACGCCGATGCCACCGCTGGAGCAGCCCGCGGTCGTGCGTCGCGACCACCACCGTCGTTCCGCGTGCGTTCGCGTCGAAGAGCAGCTGGAGAATGCTGTCGGTGAGCGAGGGATCGAGATTTCCGGTGGGCTCGTCGGCGAGCAGGATGGTCGGCTCGTTCACCAGCGCGCGGGCGATGGCGACCCGCTGCTGCTCTCCGCCGGAGAGCCGCCGGGGAAGGCTCATGGCCTTGTGCGAGAGGCCGACCTGATCGAGGCGCTTGCGGGCGCGCTCGCGGATGTCCGCATCGGAAGCGCCCAGCACCTCGAGCGCGTATCCCACGTTCTCGACCACGGTGCGGTTGTCGAGCAGCTTGAAGTCCTGGAAGACTACGCCGATGTTGCGCCGGAGATAGGGCACTCCCGCCTGGCTGAGACGGCCGAGGTTCTTTCCGCCGATCAGGATCTGCCCGCTGGTGGGCTGCTCCGCGCAGAAGAGCAGGCGCAGCAGGGTGCTCTTCCCGGCGCCCGAGGGGCCGGTCAGCCAGATGAACTCGCCCTTGTGGACGCGCAGGGTGATGTCGTCGAGAACGGGCGGATCGCCGGGGTAGATCTTCTTGACGTGAAAGAGCTGGATCACGGGCACGTTCCCGCGTCGCAGATCTTGATCGTGCAAGGTGCGCCGCTGTTGCAGGTCAGCGTCCCTGGCAATGAGGACGACGTGCACGGCATGCTGCCGCAATAACCGCTGAACGCGTTCGCGGCGCCGCCGCTGGCGAGGCCGCTGCAAGGATTGGGCGACGTCGTCAGCGTGATGCTGACCGCGCAACCATGCCCCGCGTCCTCGACGAAGCCGGTTGCCGTGCCATTTTGCGGCACACTGCTCACGCACGAGTCGACGACGCCGACGCTGTCAAGGGACAAAGCGACGCATCCGGCATCGGGCCCCGCGTCCACTCCTGCGTCCGAACCCCCATCGCCACCGTCGGGGTTGCCTGGCGTCCCCGTGCCGCCGCCGTCCGGCCCGTTGATGGGCGTCGATCCGTCCGTATAAACGCCGGCGCAAGCGGCGAGCGTGGCAAGCGCGATGGCGGCAACGAGGTTTCTCATCGTGGCTATTTGGGCGGCTCGAGGTCAGCCGAGAGGAAAGCGAGGATCACCTCGTCGAGGCTCTTCTCGCTGATCAGCTCTTCCGCGAAGAGCGTCGGGAGATCGTCGGTGGGCGTCTCCACGGGACTGTCGCTGAAGAAGCTGGGCGCCTGCGCCGCCTTCGCCGCCGCCGGAGCGGCGGGACTCGCTGGAGCCGGCAGCACAGGCGCAAGGCGCGGAGGCGTCGTCGGCCGGGTCGGCTGTCCGGGCTGGCGCGTGACGTGCGGCAGCGGCCCGCCCGGCGTGCGCGGAGGCGACGCCGACGGCGGCGCTGCCTGCCAGACCGGCGGCGCGGCGGGCTTGGGCGGCGCAGCGGCGGGTTTCGCAGCGGGTGCGGCCCGGGCCGGAGCGGGTTTGGCGGGCGGTTTCCTCGCCGGCGCGGCGCGCGCAGGCGTCGAAGCCTGCGTGTTGACGTAGGACGCGGTATTGGTGCCGTCGGCGAGGACGCCGGGATCGTAATGCGGCGCCGAGAGGCGCTCGGCGAGCTCGTCGAACTCTCCCGTCACCAGCCGCTTCAGCATCGTCTTGTGCTGCTGCTCCATCAGCCCGCGGACCACCTTCGGCAGATCGGGCTCCGCCGCCTTCTCCACGTAGCTCGATTTCATGCTGGCGACGATGTTTCCGCCGACGAACAGGTGCGTGATGTAGTGGGCGTGCGGGAGGCCGGAATCCTCGGTCTGCACGTGGTAGACGCGAGGCCCGTACTTCACGCTGTGGTTGAACCCCCCAACGGGGGTCCCGGCCTTCGGCGTCGGCATTTGCTCCTAATTCAGTTAGCAGAACACCCGAGGCTCCGCCAGCTTGGAGAACCCCCGGACGAGCGCTGCCCGTCCCTGAATCACCGCGCGAGATCAATGAGTTCCACATCTCCGACGCGGCGCCCCAGGAACCGCTCCGCCACCACCCGGAACCGGTCCGGGAGGTCGGTGCAGAGGGTGCGATGACGCGATGCGTCGCGCCGGTCCGGACGCAGCAGGCCCCGGACATGGAGCAGCGTTGTGACGCTTTGCGTTATGGCCTCTGCGCTGTCCACGATTGCGACCTCCGGCCCCAGCACCTCGCTGATGGTCGCCTTGAGAAGCGGATAGTGCGTGCAGCCGAGGACGGCGGTATCCACGCGCGCGCGACGCAAGTCGGAAAGGTACCGTTCGGCGATCAGCCGTGGCACCTCACCGTCGATCCACCCCTCTTCCGCCAACGGTACGAACAGCGGGCAGGCGCGCGCGATCACCGGCGCGAGCGGCGCGAGACGCCGGAGCGTCGTCTGATACGCGCCCGACGCGACGGTCGCGGGCGTTCCCAACACGGCGATGGCGCCTCCGCGGGTGCGAGCAGATGCCACCTGCGCGCCCGGCTCGATCACGCCGAGCACCGGAATCGGCAGCGCCGAGGCCAGCGCCGGCAGGCTGTGCGCGGATACGGTGTTGCAGGCGACGACCAGCAGCTTGATCCCGTGCCGCGCGAGATGCTTTGCCGACATCAGCGCATATCGGGTGACCACCTCGCCAGATCGCGTGCCGTACGGAAGGCGAGCGGTGTCTCCCAGATAGACGGTGTCTTCGTGAGGGAGCTGCGCCGTCAGCGCCCTGAGCACCGTCAGCCCGCCCACCCCGCTGTCGAACACCCCGATGGGCGCGTCGGCGTTCACTCACCCGTTCTGTATCACGGAGGCGATTCGGCGCTCACGAAGACGTCGGTGATCGCGCCGATGACAATCAGCGACGGCGCTGCCGGGTGGTGTGTGCGATAGACGAGATGATCGCCGTCGCTGAGGGTGCGGAGGCCAAGGATGGCGAACGTATGGTTTCCCGGCGTGAGGTTCTCGACGGATGCCCCGTCCGTGCCGAACGCATTGCACGGTACCGTCCCTGCATTCACCCCGCCGCTCCCGTTCGCGTCCGGGTCGACCAAGATCGTGACGTTGTTCACGTTAGCAGCCGCGCAGGTCTTGCCGTCGAATGTCCAGGTCATGCTCGCGCTCCCGGTCGTCTCCGCCACCCGGGGCACGTCGACCGCGAACGAGTTCTTCTTTCCGCCGACGACGCGCAACGTCTGCGTGACCTGATGGGTGACTGACCCGTTCGCGTCCAATCCGGTGACGGTGAGGTGATAGTCCCCCGCGTAGTAGACGCCGAGGTTCGCGCCGAGGCTGGCCTCCTGGCAGGTGAACTGATTCGGCGACAGCACTTCATTCGCGATGTCGATCTGGATGAACGCCACCTGGGCGTCGGCGCAGGAAACGCCGTCGAACGTCCAGTCCACCTCCAGCTCCCCGCTCGAAGACCCGCAGGCGGCGGCTGCGATCAACGAGAGCAACAGGATGCGGCGCATGCAGGCCTCCTTGCCGATGAGACGTCTTCCCTGCCCCGGCATTCAGACTTCCAGAGGTGCGCCGAGGTCACACCCCAACAAGGGATCGGTTCGGCTTCTTCCTGCGTTGACAGTACCGACCGTGCGAGGGAGAAACGCGCCCGCCATGAACGGCAGCCTGAACTACGTGGAGATGGTCACGCACGGCGGCCCCATCGTCAGCGGCGTGCTGATCATCCTCGTGATCTCCTCGCTCGTGAGCTGGACCATCATCTTCCGCAAGCTGCTCCATCTCCGCCGGGCGCAGGCGGAGAGCCTCCAGTTCCTGGAGACGTTCTGGCGCAGCAAGCGCCTCGACTCGATCTACACCGCAAGCGAGCAGATGCCAGTGAGCCCGGTGGCCCAGGTCTTTCGCGCCGGGTACGTGGAGCTGTCGAAGGTGACGCAGTCGCAGCCTTCGACCGAAGAAGGGTCCCTGCACGATCAGCTCGGCGGATTCGAGAACGTGGAACGCGCGCTCGCGCGGGCCGCGAATGCCGAGCTGACCACGTTGGAGCAGAGCACCCCCTTCCTGGGAACGACGGCGGCGGCGGCCCCCTTCGTCGGGCTCTTCGGGACCGTCTGGGGGATCATGGGCGCCTTCCGCGACATCTACGCCGCGGGCAACGCCAACCTCGCCACGGTGGCGCGGCCCATCAGCGAGGCCCTGATCGCCACCGCCGTGGGCCTCTTCGCCGCGATCCCCGCGCTGGTCGCGTACAACTCGTTCAGCTCGCGTATCCGCGTGCTGGACAACGAGATGCGCAACTTCAGCGCCGATTTCCTCAACATCATCAAGCGCCACATCTTCAAGAAGGCGGCCTGATGGCGTTCGGTTCCACAGAGGGCGGCCCCCGCCGCGCGATGACGGACATCAACGTCACTCCGCTCGTCGACGTGATGCTGGTGCTGCTGATCATCTTCATGGTCACGGCGCCCCTCATCCAGAGCGGCGTGAAAGTGGACCTGCCGCGCGCTTCGGCGCAGCAGATGGAGCACCAGGAGGAGAAGCTGGTGCTCACCATCACCCGCGACCGCCGCGTGTTCCTCGGCAACACGGAGATCCCCGGGGCCGATCTGGAGCGCAAGCTCTCGACCAACGTGCGAATCCAGAAGGAGAAGGAGCTGTATCTGCACGCGGACCGGTCGCTGCCGTATGGGCAGGTCGTCGAGATCATGGCGGTGGCCCGGCGGGCCGGCGTCGAGTCTCTCGGGATGATCACCGAGCCCGATCGGGAGCTGAGACGGCCTTGACCGACGTTCCCCGGAGCGCTCTTGCCGCGCACGGGCAGATGCCCGTCCTCCCCGCCGTCGCGCTCGCCATCGTCCTCCACTTCGGGATTCTCCTGGCGGCCACGCTGCTGCCGCGGCTGTTCGATCGGCGGGCTCCGCCGCGCAAGCCCATCATCGCCCACCTGGTCGCGCTCGGGCGCCCGCGCGATCCGCGGCTCCTGCCGCGCAAGGAATCGCCTCCGCCCGCCGCGGCCTCCAAGGCCGCCGTTCCCATTCCGTCCACGGCCGCTCCTGCCGCGCCGCGCAAGCCGGAACCTACTCGCTCGGAGCTGATGGAGCGCGCCCTGGCCCGCGCGGCGGGAAAATCGGACGCGGAATCGCGCGAGCCGCCGGATCCGGAGCGCGCCGGGTCGGCCACCGGCTCCGCGGCTGGAACGGCTGCCACGCCGGAGGAAGGCGACGCCTATTTCACCGCGGTGCATGACGCCATCCTCGAGCACTACGTCGTGCCGTCGGTGATCTCGGAGCGCGAGCGGCTGTACCTCGCCGCCTCGATCGTCGCCTGGATCGGCTCCGATGGCCGCATCCTGCGGTACGAGCTTCAGAAGAAGTCCGGCAACGCGTTCTTCGACCAGGCGCTGGAGCGCGCCATCCAGCAGACGAAGCTGCCGGCGCCTCCTCCGGAGATGGCGCGCGCCCTCCGTGACAACGGCGTCGTCCTGAACTTCAGGCCTTGAGGTGATCCCCTGACCTTCCCGTTGGTGCTCGCAATGATGCTGGCGGCCGTGGACCGGCCGGTGATCGATCTCTCGGGCGGGCGGATCCAGCCGCTTCCGCTCGCGATCCCCGCGCCGCTCGGCTCGCGCGAGGCCGGCGCCGCCGTCCAGGCGGCGCTGGCGCAGGACTTCGAGCGCAGCGGCCTCTTTCGTCTCCTCGATCCGCAGTCCTTCCTCGGCGACACCGGCGAGAGCCTGACGAACGTCAACTACCGCGAGTGGCAGACGGTGGGCGCGCAGGCGCTGGTGAAGATGAGCTGCGAGCCGCCCGCAACCGAGGTCAAATGCGACATGCGCCTGTACGACGTCGCGCGCGGCCAAGAGCTGCTGCACGGCACGTACACGGCGCCGCGCCAGGCGCTACGGCTCGCGGCGCACCGATTCGGCGACGACGTGGTGCGCTTCTTCACCCGCGAGCCCGGCGTGTTCCAGACGCGCATCGCCTGGGTGCGCGAGTCGGAGACGGGAAAGCAGGTGATGGTCTCGGACTGGGACGGCTTCGGACCGCAGGCACTGACGGGAGCGTCGATCAACCTGCTCCCTTCCTGGAGCCCCGACGGCAAGATCGTCGCCTTCACCAGCTTCCGCAACGGCGATGGGGCGCACCTCTATGCCGTGGAGGTCGCCTCGCGCCAGCTTCGTCCGCTGATCCTGCTCGGCGACTTCGCCACCGGCGCCTCGTACTCGCCCGACGGAGCGCGCCTGCTCTTCTCCTCGTCCCAGAACGACAACACCGACGTGTACGTCGCGCAGTTCGACGGAAGCGGGGTGCGCCGCGTGACGGATGCCCGCGGCATCGACATCTCCGCCTCCTGGAGTCCGGACGGCAAGCGCATCGCCTTCGTCTCGGAGCGGGCGGGAACGCCGCAGATCTACTCGATGACCGTGGAAGGTTCCGACGTGCGCCGGCTCACCTTCCAGGGCAACTACAACCAGGAGCCGGCCTGGAGCCCGAAGGGCGATCTGATCGCCTTCTCCGGCCGCGACGAGCACCGCGTGTTCGATCTCTACACGGTGGCCGTCGACGGCGGGAAGGTGACGCGGCTGACGCAGAACCAGGGTACGAACGAGAAGCCGGCCTGGGCGCCCAACGGGCGCTATCTCCTCTTCTCCTCGACGCGCAGCGGAAAGCGGCAGATCTGGATGTCCCAGCCGGACGGATCCAACCAGCGACAGGTCACCTCGGAGAAGACCGGCGCCTCCGATCCCGCCTGGGGACCGCTCCCGGCGAAATAGGATGTTGCTGGCGCTCAGACGCCGTTTCGGAGTGCGCGGCGCGGCGGCGCTCCTGGTCGGTGCCGCATTCTTGATCACGCGGGCGTTGGCCATCGGCTTCACCCACGCGGGCGCCGCGACCATGTCTCCCGAGAAGCGCCTGGTCTGGAAGTACGCGCCGGGAAGTCTCCGGCCGGAGGCGCCTCCGCGATTCCTCGAGCCGCTGCAGCGCTGGGACGCGGACTTCTATGCCCACCTCGCGCTGCGCGGGTATCCGCCTCCCGATCGTCCACGGCCGCTCTATGGGCTGGGCTTCTTGCCGCTCTATCCGCTCATCGTCCGCGCGGGAATGCAGGTGACGGGCAACGTATACTGGGCGGCGTTCGCCGTCTCGAACCTGTGCGCGCTGCTCGCCGCGATGCTGCTCGTCGAGCTGGGCGCGATGCGCCGGCGGGCGGACGGCATCCGCGCGGCGGTGCTCTTTCTCGCCGCGCCAGGGGCGAACTTTCTTTCCTACCCGTATTCGGAGCCGCTGTTCGCCTTCGCGCTCGCCGCGGGAATGCTCGCGGCGCGCAGCGGAGCACTCGCAACCGCCGCCGCCGCCGGCGCCGCCGCCTCGGCAACGCGCCCGACCGGCCTTGCCGTCGCGGTGGCGCTGGCGTCCGTCCCCCGCCCGCGGCAGCTCGTCGCCGCGGCGCTGGCCACGGGAGGACTGGTGGCGTACGCGCTCTGGTGCGCGCGGGAATACGGAGATGCCCTCGCGTTCCTGCACATCCAGGCCTCGCACAAGCGCGTGCTCTCGCTCTTCGGACCGGTGCGCGCGCTGTTCGCGTTCAATGTGGATCCCGATTACTACCTGGTGACCATCGCGGGAATCACAGTCGCCGTCCTGATGGTGCGGCGGACGCCGGCGTGGGCGTGGCTCACCGCATGGTTCCTCCTGCTCCTCCCGATGGCCACCGGAACGCTGCAGGCGATGGTCCGCTACGAGTCGACCAATCTGCCACTGATCTGCGGAGTGCCTGCGGTGCTGCGCGGGCGCTGGTTCTGGCGCGCGACAGCCGTCTCATTGGCGCTGATGTGCGTCGAGGCGCTGCTGTACGGACAAGGCCACGCGCATTACTAAATCGGTTCAATCGAGAAGTAGGGCCCCCAGGCGGGCTCGCCCAGGACGGCGTCCGGCGAGAGATTGAAGCCGATGTCGATTGCCATGCGTCCGATGGGCGTCAGCCAGCGCAGGCCGGTTCCCACGGCGTGGCGCAGCACGAAGTAACGGCGGCCGGTTTCGTCGCGGCCGAAGAGGTTGACCGGGGTGCGCCAGAGGTTTCCTGCGTCCCAGAACATCGCGAGCTCGAATGATTGCGTGAACGGGAGCCTCAGCTCGGCGCTGAAGGCGACGAACTGGTCCCCGCCATCGCTCGTGCCGCCCGCGGCGAGCAGCTGTGCCTTCGGAGTGCAGGCGAGGTCGGTGAGCGTCGCTTCACAGGCACGCACCTGCGCGTGGAGCTGGTCGATCAGGTCCTGTGGCTGCAGACCGTCCTCGTGAAACCCGCGCAACGAAGTCGCGCCGCCGAGATAGAAGCGGCGGTCTCCGGGCGTGCGCGACTGGTCGTCGAGCTGGAACACGCGTCCACCGCGCGCGGAGAGGACGATGCTCGCCAACGAGGGCAGCGGCACGTACGCGGCGAGCAATCCCTGCACCTTGAAGAGGTTGACGTGGACGATGTGGCGGCCCTCGTCCGTGTCATTCGCCGTCTCGATGCCGGTGAAGGATCGTTGGTAGTCGCCGCCGAGCTGAAGCAGGATTCCAGATCGGGGCCGGGCGGGATCATCACGCAGGTCGAGCAGCGCCATGGGACGCAGCGACCCGAAGAGCATCGTGCCCGGCGGAAGGCGGAAGATCCGTTGGTCGATTCCGGCCAGCACGTCTTCGATCGATCGCGCTCCGACGGTCAGCTCCTGGTATCCGACCTCGTAGACAATTCCGGCGGTCACCGGCCGGCGCCGCGTCAGGTCGACGCTCGCCTGCGCGGAGAACTTCGTCAGATCGTACGAAGTGCGCAGGGCGCGCTCGTGGATCAGATCGAGGCCCGCGCGGAGCTCATTCGTCAGCGGGTAGAGCCGGGGAGCCGAGATGCCGACGTCGATCACGCGTTCGATCGGGATTCCTGCGGGATACTTGATTCGCGTCTCGTACTGGGACACGTCAGTACACGCGGACACTTTGGGCGGGTTATCGGGGTCGTCGAGCGGACAGACGCGCTCGGTGGGAAAGCGCGTGAAAGGAAAGTCCGCCTTCACCACGGCCGTGAAGGTGAGGTTTCGCCCCAGGATGTTGCCCTGCGTCCACTGCGCGCTGGCGCGCGGGCCGTCGGCGAGCGAGAATCCGATGCTCGCCTGGAAGTCGCGAGTCGGCCGCTCGCGGAGCTGGACCTGCAGCGTCTTCTCGCCCTCCGCCACCTCTGGATTTCGCGGCGTCAGCGTCGCGGAGAAGAAGAGGCCTGTACGCAGCAGCGCCTGCTGCCCCCGATCGATCGCCTCCGGAGTGAGGACGTCTCCCTGCTTGAGGCCGACCAGGTCGAGCACCAGTCCTTCCACCGTCCGGCGATGACCGATCACCTCGACGTACCCGACGCGAACGACGGGCCCGGGCTGGATGCGGTAGCGGACGTCGACGCGTGAGGCGCCGTCCGGCGTATCCTCAAAGTCCTCCTCGTCCTCGACGCGGGCGTACAGATGGCCGCGCCGGGTGAAGATCTGGGTCAGCGCGGCGCGCCCCTCCTCGGCTTGCAGATAGCTGAAGGGCCGGTCCTTGCGCAGGACGATGGCGGCATCGAGCTCCGCGGCGGAGACGTCTCCGCCGCCCTCGACGAGGATGCGGCCGACCCGGGTTTGCTCCCCCTCCTTGATCGGAATCGTGACATCGATCCGGGCTGGATTGCCGGCGATGGGATCGAGCTTCGGGGGCCCGGCGCGGACGGAGAGGTATCCCTGCGACTTGTAGAGGTCCTCGATCTGCTTGATGGCGCGGGCGTAGACAATCGGATCGAACACCGCTTCCGGATCGACGGTCGTACGCGGCGCGTGCGGCCCGCGGACGGTGCCCATCACGCCCATGCTTTCGACCAGCGCGGGATCGGCTCCCGCCACCGGATCGCGGACGAGATTGTCTCGCAGCAGCAGCAGGATTCGCTCGCGAAGCTGGGCGGTGGGAATCGCCCGGTTCCCTGTGAAGGCCAGGCGCTCGACGCGCACCTGCGGCCCTTCGTCGATGGCGAAAACCACCTCTTCGGTGCCGTCGCGCGCCACCATGCCGCGCTCGGCGATCTTGGCGCGCAGGAAGCCCGCGCTGACGTAGAAGCGGCGCAGGCGCCCCGCCATCTCCTGCGCCGACTGGGCATCGAGCGGGTCCTCGGAATCGAGGGCGAGGTGCGCGGCGAGAACGTCGTCCGGAAAGGCGCGGTTTCCCCGCAGGTGAAAGCGGACCAGCGGCCCAGCCGCAACCGGAATCACGAGGCGCGCGGAGCGATCGCCCATCTCTTCGACCCGCGCCGGGTCGACGCGCGCTCGAAGCCGTCCCGCCCTGCGATACCGGTCGCGGACCCGTCGGATCGCTTCGTCCAGGAACCCGAGGTTCAGTACGTCGCCGCGATCGAGGCGGAGCGCCGCCAGCAGCTGGTCGCGGTCGAGGCCGGGATCGCCGTCGAACCGCACTTCGGAGATGCGCGTCGCCGATCCTTCCTCGATGCGCAGCTCGAGCGCGACGCCGCCGGGAGCCGGTTTGCGCACCGGTGTCACGCTCGCGTGCCGGTACCCGATGCGGAAGTACGCAGCCTGGATCGCCTCCACCGCCGTCCCCACCTGTTCCGGCTGGAACTCGGCGTTGACTTGAAGGTTCGCGTTCTGGATGAGGACGCTCTCGGCGAGCGCGCTGTGGCCAGGGAACGTCACCGCGATGAGCTTCTCGACGGGCGCAAGCACGAACACGAGCCGGATGCGGCCGTCCCCCATCGGTTCTGCGTACGCAGCGACGCGGGAGAACCGCGCGCTCGCATGCAGGGCGCGCACCGCATCGCGCACGTCACGCGCGTCGAGGACTTGCCCGGGCTGCACCTCCACCAACGCGCGCACCGATTCCGCGTCGGCGCCCTCGTAGGCAATCTCGCCGACGCGCGGCGGTTCCGACAAGGCGGCCTGTGCGAGGAGCAGCGCGAGGAGGGCTGCGATCACCTACTCCCCCTCCCACTTCAGATGCAGGTCGATGCCGAAGTCGGTGCCGACGCCGCTGGTGATGTGCTCGTTGTCGAGCTGCAAGCGGGTGGAGAGGGCGTCCGACAGCTGGTAGCTGATTACACCGCGGTACCTCCGCGTGGTCAGTCCTTCCAGCACCCGGAGATCGAGGCGCTCGCTGATCAGGTGCGATTGGAAGCGCGCCATCGGTTCCAGGCGGTTCGTCGCCACGGAGAAGTCGCTGGCGAAATCGATGTTCGGGTTGCGCAGGATCGCGTTCTTGGGGATGAAGCGGCGCACTTCCTCGGAGAAGCCGGTGGCCTTGTTCAACGCCTCGATGCCGATGGCGAGGCCGGAGTCCGCCGCCGAGAACGTGCTCTGCTGCAGGTTCTGCGAGACGAAGCCGAAGGTGAGGAGGAAACCGAGGTCCGCCTCCGCCAGCGCCGGCTCGGAGCTGAGCGACGCGTGCGGTTCGCCGGGCGTCCCGAAGGCGTGGAGGCGGACCTTGTACTCCTTCACCTGTGAGCTCAGCTGGAAATCGAAGCTCGGACGGATCCGCTGGCGGTCGGTGAAGGTGAGGACGCCCTGCTCGATCTGGAAGTCATTGCCGCGGAAGGCCGCGGTGCCGTGGACGGTGTTGACGCTGCCGAGCAACCCGATGGCGCGCGACGTCCCGGTGATCTTCAGGTCGCCCTTGAGATCCGTCCGCGCCAGGTTGTTCTCTACGCGGACCCCGCGCCCAAGGTGCACGTCGAGGTCGAAGCGCACGACGATGGGACTCTTGGTGAGGACCTTCGGGGTCGGCGGCCGGCGCGAGAAGTCGAGCAGCGACTTCTCGATCTCGACGTCCTCCGTGTACTTCATCTGCGCGAGGACGAGGTTGCCGCCCAGCACCGGCTCCAGCGGCGGCCCGAAGAGCGTCAGGTCCCCGTCGATGATTGCCCCTGCGCTTTCCTGCAGCCGGACGTTCACGTCGCTGACGTGCGCGGACATGTCGATCTTCTTCGGAACCAGACGCTCCATCTCGATCCCGCCCGAGACGCGCGCTTCGCCGTTGTTCAGCTTCCCGGAGAGCGAGTCGATGACCAGGGCGTCCTGCGAGAAGGAGATGCTGCCGTTCAACGCGCGGGCGGCGACGGGCAGACCGCGGAGAGTGGCGGCGCCGTCCTCGATGCGGATGTTGCCGAGTACCGTGGGGTTCTTCGCGGAACCGCCGACCACCGCCTGCACCAGGTACGTGCCGGAGGCGTGCTCGACGTCGGGCATCAACCCGGGAAGCACGCGGCCGTCGATGCTGGCCCCGAGCCGAAGGTCGAGCCTGCCGTCGCGTCCGCGCCCGCCCGAGAGCTGCGCAGTCGTGAACGGCGCCCGCAACGCGAGCCGTTCCGTCCGGATCCCTTCCGGGCCGAACGTCACCTGGGCCGGCCCGTCGTTCTCGAAGGCCAGATCGCTGCGGACGATCCGGAGCTGCGAAAGCGTCATCGTTCCCGCGCTCTCCCGCCAGCGCAAGAGCGACCCGTGCACGTCGAACGCCGCGGCCAGGGAGCCGCTCTCGATGTCGACGTCCGCAACTGTAGGGGATATCGCCTTCCAGCCGGGCCTGCCCGGTCACCCCGTGCGTGCCCACCGTCGCCTTCCAGCTCAGCGCCTTCCCGTCCAGCGTCAACGACAGGTCGCCGTCCCCGAGGTCCGCCTCGTCGGCCATGCCCTCGCTGAAGCGCAGCGAGACGTTCACCGTCGGGTGCGAGCTGACACCGCCTGCATGCGCCGTCATCCTCATGGCCCCGGAGAGCCGTGCTCGCTGCGCGAAGTCCAGGTCGGCGAGCGTGAAGTTCTCGGTTCGCCCGTCGATGTCGAGCTGCCAGCGCGGACCGAAGCGCCCCGCCACCCGCAAAGCCGCCTCCCCGTGGAGCAGCACGAGCTCGTCGATCTGCAAGCGCGGATCGCCGCCGTGGAGCGAGAGCCGCGCCATTCCGGAATTGAACGATTCTCCCCAGAGGATCAGATCGTCGAGCTCCAGCGAAGCGGTTCCCGACGGCGCGGCCACCGGCCCCTTCACGTCGATCACACCCTCGACGTGTCCGTCGACGAGGTCGGGATCCTCCACGGTGGAGAGCTCAGGCACGAGCCCCACCGCCAGGTCGACGAGGTCGTTGACGTACGCGTCGGAAAGCTCGACATGCGCGTCGACAGGCATCGCCGAGCTGCTGAAGTCGACGGCGATGCGGCCCCGGTACGAGCTGCGATCCTTGTGCGCGTGGACGTCGGTGAAGGCGAGCCTCATCGAGGCGGTGTCGAAGGCGACCTTCGTCGTCAGGTCGCCGAGCGAGAGATCCATGAAGCGGGCGCCTTGCGCCGCCGTCCTTCCTTCGATGGCGAGCGCCTTGTATGGCCCGCTCGCCGTGGCGGCGAGCTTCAGGACGCCGCCGGCGGGCAGCGGTCCGAAATGCCCGCGGAGATCGTCGAGCGAGAGGTCCTCGGAATGCGCCGCGAGTTGCATCCCTTTGCGGAGGTCGGTGAAGAAGGTGCTCTCCACCTGCACGTGGGAGCCGGCGCCTACCTCGATGGCCACGCCCTGGGCGACAATCTTCTCCGGATCCGCCAGCACCGTTCCGGTGAGCTTGCCTCGGGCGAACTCGAGCATCTTTCGCGCCTGCGGGCGCTTCTCGTACGTCCGGTCGAGCACCGCGAAGTCGGCGAGCTCGAGGCTGGTCTCGCCCGCGAGGCGGAACGGCGACAACGTTCCTTTCGCCTGCACGCGTCCGGTGGTGCGCAGCAGGATCCAGGCGTGCTGCAAACCGAGCTTGCGCAGCAACTCCGGGAGCTCCATGTCGCGAAGCTGAAGATCGGCGGCGAGCGGCAGCGTCGTATCTGCGAGCGACACCTCGACCGACCCGTTCACCTGACCGCGCCCGACGGGCACCTCGAGCCGGTCGAGTCGCACCCGGGACGGAGTGAGATCGAATCGGAGATGGCCGTCGCCGGGAAAGAATTGGTCCAGGGCCACCGCCTTGAGCCGCAGGTCGCCTCTCAAGTGAGGGGGGCCGCGGCCGAAGGAAACCGTGGCGTCGGCGGAGATGCCCCCCTGGATGGCGAGGGCCGAACCAGGCAGGAGCCGCGCGGCGGCGCCCTTGAGATCGTCGACGCGCACGTTCGCCGCTGCCTCGATCTGCGGCTCGCAAAGGTTCTGGAGCTTTCCCTTGACGAAGGCCGAGGCTTCGGTGCCGATCACGTCGGCGCGCCGCAGCTCGACCGTGCCCGTGCCGCGCAGATCGACCACCCCCGCCGTCCGCGAGGAGATGAGCCCCACCGTGCGCCCCGGCAGCTCGAGGGATCCGCCGCGGGTGGAGACGCTGACCGCGAGCTGCGTCCCCTGCCCTCTGACGGCGAGTGCCGCCTTGGGAATGGCGAGGTGCGTCCCGCCGGCGCGCACTTCCACGCTGGCCTTGCGTATCTTGACCCGGCCAAATTCGAACCGGTCGAGGAGGTCGGGCAGGCACTGGCCGCCCGAGGGTGGCGAAGGTCCGGCCTGATCGAGCGCGAGCTTCAGCCGGGGGTAATCGACTTCCAGCCTCTCCAACCGGACCTTCTGCAAGAGCGGCCGCACCTTGACCTGTGCGAAGACGCGGGCCACGTCGAGCTCGATCCGCCCGCCGGGATCTCCTACCCGAAGCCCTTCGATGGTCAGCTTTCCCTGCTCCGGCTCCACCGAGCAGCGCGAGACGTCGACCCTGGCGGCCGTCGCCTCCTCGATGGTCGCCACGGCGTAAGCGCAGAGATTGTTGGCGACGAAGTCGGTGCGCAGGAAAGCCACTGCGGTGCCGGACACGACGGCGGCGGCGAGTCCGAGTGCGACGAGGATGCGGCTTAGCACTGGGTCAGCTCGGCTTCGCGAGCCCCGCCAGGTACCGGTCGATCTCCCCCAGATCCACCGGCTTGCCCTTCTCCGCGGCAGGCGCCCCCGACACTCCCCTGCGCGGTGGGGCGGCATTCGCCGCCGGCGGATTGCCGTCCAGGGCCAGCTCGCGCGCCACCCTCTCGATCATCTGCTCGTCGATCATCGGAACCCGGGCCACGTATCCCTCGAAGAGCGCATTGTCGCACAAGGTGTTGACCACGCGAGGAGTTCCACTGGAAAAACGGTGCACCGACTGGACGGCACCCGGGGTGAACGGCATCCGCGCCGCGCCTGCCAGGCGGAGCCGGTGCTTGATGTATGCCTCGGTGCTGTCGGCGTTCAGATGGTCGAGCCGATATTTCAAAGCCACGCGCTGCGCCAGCGGCGGATCGAGCTTCAGGTTCTGCTCGATCTCGGGAAGCCCGAAGAAGATCAGGTTGAGGAGCTTGCGCTCCGGCACCTCGAGGTTGAGCAGCCCGCGGAACTCCTCCATGAGCTCCCGCGTGGCGAGCATCTGCGCCTCGTCGATCAGCACCACCGCTTTTTTCCCCGCCTCGTAGATGCGCACCAGCCGCTGGTAGAGCTGACCGAGCAGCGTCAGCTTGTCCTCGCTGGGCGCATCGACGCCGAGCTGTAGCGCGATCCGCTTGAGCAACCATTGGGCGGTGACGCCGCTGTGGATGATGACCAGCAGCGCCGCGTCGTATTCGTTCTCCGGAAGCGAATCGAGCAGCCGGCGCGCGAGCGTCGTCTTTCCCGCGCCGATGTCGCCCACCAGGATGCCGAGCCCCTTCATCTGCGAGCAGAGGTGCGTCAGCCGGACCAGCGCCTGCGAGTGCTGGGGCGAGTTGAAGTAGAAGCGCGAGACCGGCGCGTTCGAGAAGGGCTCCTGGGCCAGCTCGTAGTAGTCGAGATAATTCATCAGACGAAGCCGATCTTCCGGTTCTTGCGCCCCGGTTCAGGAGGCGGCTCGGGCTCCCGCGAGCCCGGTCCGCCAGGACGTGACCCGGCTGTAGCGCCGGAAGTACCGAGCGCCGCTGCCTTGCGAAGGCCGGCGGGCGTCGCTTGAGGCCTCTTCTTCACCAGCGGCCGCACCGAGGCCGCGAGGTTCCCTCCCAGCCGCTCGATGCGGGCTCTGACGTCGCGGAAAGCGTTGTCCTCGGCGTGAATCGACTCGTACTGCTCGAGCGCCTCTGCGTTGTTTCCCTGCGTCTCCTGGACGGCGCCCAGCTCGAACTGCAACGCATGGCGCGCCACCGAGGTCAGATCGAGCAGGTCGAGCCCTTTCTGGAAGTGTCGCACAGCCGCCTCTGAGTTGCCGCGCTCGGACTCGCAGACGCCCAGCATCGTCAGGCAGTCGGCGGCGCGCGTGCCGCCGCCGTAGCGCAGGGCGACGTCGAACTCCGCGATCGCCTCCTCCAGGAGCCCCATCTCCTTGTAGGCGATGCCGAGATCGTAATGCGTCTGCACGTCCTCGGGACGAACGATCTCCTGGATCTTGGCGCGGAACTCGCCGAGCACCTCGGACGCGGGAACCTGGAACGACTCCAGCACGTCGCCGTCGAGCGGCTGGTCCTCCTCGTCGGCGGAGGTCCCGACTTCGGCGGCCAACTCCGCCGCGAGCTCCGCGGCCATGTCGTCGTACTCCTTGTCGGCGGCGGGAGCTTGCTGCTGCGTGGCCTTTCCCAGCTTGCGCAACCGCTGCGAGGCGCCGGTATGGTTCGGCGAGGACAGGATGATGCCCTCGAGGATCGCGCGGGCGTCGTCGGGGAGCCCCGCCTGGATGTAGAAGTCCGCTTCGGCGAGGTCGCCGGCGAACTCGTCGTCGTCGACCGCCTGCAGCGGCTCGGGCTCGATGACGGCCTCCGGCTCCACCTCGAGCACGTCGTCGTCGTCGAGGACCGCCCGCTCGTCGGCCGTCGCCAGCGCCTCGACCTCGAGCGGCGCTTCCTCCAGGATCAGCTCGTCGCCGGCACGGCCCGTAGAGAAACCCGCGCCCGCCGTGCCAAGCTCCTTGAGCTCAGCCCGGACGGCGGCCGTCCTGGGATCCCGCTTCTGCGTACAGAGGCGCAGCATGGTGGTGAGCGACGCCAGCGCCTCGTCCTTCCGCCCCATCGCCAACGCGACGATCTTCGCCTTCTCGTGCGCGTCGATGTTGTCGCGATCGACCGAGAAGACGCGCCGCAGATGCTCGAGAGCTTTGTCGTTCAGTCCGTACTTGACGTAGACCTCGGTCTCCTTGAGCAGCTTCGGCACTTGCGCGATCGTCATCGGCGCGGAGACGGCGCCGGCAGCCGCGACGGGCGCGGACGGTGGGCGCGCTCCGTGGATCGGAGCGCTGGGCGTCCGCTGCGGCGGGACCCGGATGGGCGCGCTGATCGGCTTGCTGATCGGCTTCGCCACTGGAGGCGGAGGAGCGGCAGCGGGTTTCGGCGCGGGCTTGGGCGGGGCGGGCCTCGGAGGCTCCGCTCTCGGCCGCGCCGACTCGCTGCTCTGCGCGCTCTTCAGCGCCGCCTTCACTTCCTGATCGTCCGGCGCGAGCTCCAGCGCCTGCTTCCAGACCTTCCGCGCATCGTCCGGCCGCCCGCCGTCGACGTGGACGCGCGCCAGCTCCTTGAGCACCGAGACCGTCTTGGTGACCTGCCCGAGGTCCTGGAAGGCCCGCGCGAGCATCTGCAGCGTGCTCAGCTCCCGGGGGTTCGCCTTGAAGCAGATGTGCAGCTTCGCCAGCGCGCGCTTGGAGTCGCCGCGGCTGAGGTACTGCTCGGCGAGCTCCTTCGCCAGGCCCACGTCGTTCTGGTCGAGGTGGCTGATCCGCTCGGCGACGCGCAGGTAATCGTCGTGACGGCCGTTGCGCTGCAGATATTGCGCGGCGCGGCGAAGCTCCGCGACGGCCTCGATCAGGTCGTCCTGGCGCGCGTACTGCTCGCCGAGCCGGATCCGCGCGGCCACATTGTCGGGGTCCAGGTCGACCAGCTTCTTCAGGGTATCGAGGCTCGCCTTGGTATCGCCGGATTTCTCGTGATGCGCCGCGACCGCCTGCCATTCCTTGGTCGCATCCCCGACCAGTCCGAGCTGCTGGTACAGCTCGGCGAGGCGGATGTTCACCTCCACCCGCTCGATGACCTTGAGCACCTGTTTGTAGAGCGCGACCGCCTTCAAATAGAAGCCCTGCTGCGAGTATGTACGCGCGACCTTCTCGAAGCAGTCGGCCGCCTCGGCCTTGCGGTTCATCTTCTGGTAGAGCTCGGCAAGCTTCTGCAGCACCCGGACGTCGTCCGGATCGATCTCCAGGACGCGCTGGTATTCCTTGACCGCCTTGTCGAACGCGCCCTTCGCGATCAGCTTCGCGGCCGACTCGATGACCTTGTTTTTGTCCATCGGCCGGAGGCTCGCGGGGCGGGGGGAGGGGACGTAACGTCCGTCGAATGAACGTAACGGTGAATCTGCTTTCCGGTCAAGGATGTAGACCGAGGTAGACGCTCGATCCCGGCAGCAGATTCCTACCCTGCGGCACCGCGTCAGTTCGGGTTGTCCGCCAGCAGCTTTTCCACCAGGCGCGTGTCGTACCTACCCTGTACGAAAGGCTCGTACACCAGGAGCTTCTTGTGGAAGGGGATGTTCGTTTTGATGCCTTCCACGATGTATTCCTCGAGGGCGCGGCGCATCCGCATGATCGCCGCGGGCCGGCTGTCGGCGTACACGATCAGCTTGGCGACCATTGAATCGTAGAACGGCAGCACCCGGTATTGCTCGTATGCCCCGGAGTCGATGCGCACTCCGAGCCCGCCCGGCGCGTGGTAGGCGGTGATCAGGCCCGGTGACGGCGCGAACGAGATCGGATCCTCGGCGTTCACCCGGCACTCGATCGCGTGGCCCTTGAGCGTGATGCTCTTTTGCGTGCGCCCCAGTTCCTCTTTGGCGGCAAGGCGGATCTGCTCCTTGATCAGGTCGAGCCCGGTGACGCTCTCCGTGACCGGGTGCTCCACCTGGATGCGGGTGTTCATCTCCATGAAGTAGAAATCGCCGCGCTCGTCGAGGAGGAACTCGATGGTGCCGACGTTGTTGTAGCGGATCTTTCTCATCGCCTCGACGGCGACCCTTCCCATCCGCTCCCGCAGCCTGTCGTTGAGCGCCGGCGAAGGGCTTTCCTCCAGCATCTTCTGGTGCCGGCGCTGGACCGAGCACTCGCGCTCTCCCAGGTGGATCACGTTTCCGTGCTCGTCGGCGACGATCTGGATCTCGATGTGCCGGGGCCGCTCCACGTAGCGCTCGACGTACATGTCGCCGTTGCCGAACGCCGCCAGCGACTCCGCCGATGCCGTCCGATACATCTGCGAGAGCTGCTCCTTCTCGCGGACGATCTTCATCCCCCGGCCGCCGCCGCCTGCCGCCGCCTTGAGGATGACGGGAAAGCCGATCCTCTCCGCCAGCCTCGCCAGATCGCGCTCGTCCTGGACCACGCCCTCGCTGCCTGGCAGCTGCGGAAGGCCGGCCTCCTTCATTGCCTCCTTGGCGCGGATCTTGTTGCCCATCATCCGGATCATCTCCGGGCGCGGGCCGATCCACCCCAGGCCCGAGTGCTGGACCATCTCGGCGAACTCGGCGTTTTCACTGAGAAATCCGTACCCGGGATGGATGGCGTCCGCCCCGCTCACCTCCGCCGCCGAGAGAATGGCGGGGATGTTGAGATAGCTCTCCCTGGACGGCGGCGGGCCGATGCAAAGTGACTGGTCCGCGAAGCGGACATGCAAGGAGTTCGAGTCGGCGGTGGAATGGACGGCGACGGTTTCCACGCCCAGCTCGCGCGACGCGCGAATCACCCGCAGGGCGATTTCACCACGGTTCGCGATGAGGATGCGGTGAAACACTACACGGGCTCGAAACGGAAGAGCGACTCGCCATACTCCACGGGGCTTCCGTTCTGGACCAGCACTTCGAGCAGGCGTCCCGGCTGCTCCGCCTCGATCTCGTTCATCAGCTTCATCGCCTCGACGATGCAGAGCACCTGACCCTTCTTCACCACCTGGCCCGCGTCCACGAAGGCCGGGCTGTCCGGCGAGGCCGATCGGTAGAAGGTGCCGACGAACGGCGAGTTTACCGTGAACGTCTTCTTCTCGTCCGCGGGTTTCGCCGCCGGCGCCGGCGCCGCGGCTCCGGTCGCAGGTGCCGGATGTGGATTCGCCGGAGCCGGCGCATGGACGGCGGCAGCGACGGGGGCTCCCATCGGAACGGCATGCACGGCCGTGGTCGGGGGTGGATGTCCGAGGCGGAGATCGAGCGTTTCCTGGCCGGAGACCCAGGTCAGTCGGGTGACGTCGGTGCCCTCCAGCGCCGCCAGGATGGCTTTCAGCTTGTCGACGTCCACTCGCGCCCTTTCCCTCAGCCTACGCGGGTCAGATATTCCCCCGTGCGGGTATCGATCTTCAAGGTGTCGCCCTCGTTGATGAAGAGCGGCACGTTGAGCGTGTATCCGGTTTCCAGCGTGGCCGGCTTCATCGCGCCCGAGACGGTATCGCCGCGCACGCCGGGATCGCATTTGACGACCTTGAGCTCGACCGCGTTGGGCAGGTCGACGGAGATGGCGCGCCCGTTCCAGAACAGGATCGAGGCGTCCATGTTCTCCTTGAGGAAGTTGCGCGACTCACCCAGGCCCTTCGCGTCGATGTGGCTCTGGTCGAACGTCTTGGAATCCATGAAGACGTAGTGGTCGCCCTCCTTGTAGAGATACTGCATCTTCTTGTCCTCGATGTCGGGACGGCCGACCTTCTCGCCGGACTTGAAGTTCTTCTCCAGGACGCGGCCGGTGATCAGGCTCTTGTAGCGGGTGCGCACGAACGCCGAGCCCTTGCCGGGCTTCACGTGCTGGAACTCGACGATCACGTAAGGCTCGTTGTCGATCAGGATCTTGAGCCCGTTGCGGAACTCGCTGGTGTCGATCACGTCGGCCATCGATGCACGCTCCCCTAGCCTGAGGGCGCGCGGGTGTATCGCAAACCAGCGGAATCGTAAAGGTGATCGCAGCGCTACAGCTGGGCGACGAGCTTGGGAGTGGCTACCCGCAATTCGTACCGGGCCCGCCCGATATTCCCCTCCGGCGCCAGTGCGAGCACCACGAAGTAATCCGGCGTCAGCGGCCGGGCCACCGCGACCAGCTTTTCCGTCCGGATGGAAACCTCGCTGGCTTTGCCCATCTGCAATGCTTCCGCCGCCTGCCGCACCTGCGAGACGATTCCGGAGTACTCGACCAGGAGCGTCTGCAGCTCGATGCCGGATGGCGCGCGGGCCTCGTGCGTCTCGATGGGAATGCCGTCGAATCCCATCACGCTCGCGGCGAACGAGCCGTCCACCTTGCCGCAGATCTGCTCGAGGTCTTCCTTGAAGCCCATTCTTCAGTTCCCTCGCCGGCGCTCCTGCACCCGGATCAACAAGTCCCGCAGCACCGCGATCGATCCTTCGGCGGAGGGCAGCTCCGAGAGCCGCTGCCGCGCCGTCTCGTCGCCGGCATCCGCGAGCCGGCGGTAGATCTCACGGGCCCGCCCGATCAATCCCTGGCGCACGTACAGCTCGGCGAGCGTGAGAGTCACCCCAGCCGATCTGTCACGGCGCGCGCGACACCGTCAAGCTACAGGCAGGTGCTGTTGCAGCCCGCCGTGGAGCAGGTCACGAAGATGTATTCATGCTGGCTGCTCTTCATCACCGAGCCGTCGTCCAGCTTGCCCTCCACCTGGAACGTCACCCGGATCGTGCCGGTCAGCGTGGCGGTCGCAGCCGGAGAGAAGAAGGGAACCAGCACCGGGCCTGTGCCGCCGCCAGAGGTGATCTGCGTGCCGCTGACCGGGATGATCTGGTTGGTCAGCGTCGTGCCGCCGATGACCTCGTAGTCGGCCACCACCTGGTGGGGGTGGAAGGTCGCCGAGTTGGTGCGGTAGAGCGAATTGAGAGCCGTGGGATCCGAGAGGTTGTTCTGCAGCACGACACCCATGGTGCCGCCGGAGTTGGCGGCGGGATCGATGTTCGCGAAGTCGAACTCGTCGGCTCCCGGATCGTACTTGCAGCTGGTGCCGGAAATTTCGCCGAGCACCACCTTGGTGACGACCAGCGCGGAGTTCTGCTTGGTCCTGCAGGAGGCGCCGAGCAGCGCGGCCAGTGCGATGAGCCAGCGGATCTTCATGTCCGTCCCTCCTACTGCTTTCCCTCGTCGGCGGCCGACGGAGCGGCGGCGACGACGGACTGCGAGCGGTTGACGATGCGCGGGGTGATGAACACCAGCAACTCGGTGCGGTCGTCGGTGATGGCCTTCTTCTTGAAGAGCCAGCCGAGCACCGGGATCTTCGAGAGCACCGGGACCTCGTTCCAGGCCTCGGAGTTGCGGCGGGTGTAGATGCCGCCGATGACCGTGGTCTCGCCGTCGCGCACCAGCACCTCCGTCTTCGCTTCCCGGCGGCTGATCGAGGGCTGTCCGTTGGAGCCGGTGAGCTGCGGGTTCGGCTGGTTGTTGGTCGCGCTGATCTTCATCTGGATCGACCCCTCCTGCGTCACGTGCGGGGTCACGCGGAGCTCGAGACGCGCCTCGATGAAGCTGGTGGCGACGCCCGCGGCGCTGGTCTGCGAGAAGGGAATGCTCACGCCCTGGCTGATGCTGGCGTCGACGTTGTCGACGGTGACCACGCGCGGCGAGCTGATGGTCTTGATGGTGCCGCTGTTCTCCGCCGCCGAGAGGCGCAGGTTCAGGTTCGCGGCGCCGCCCGCGCTGCCGAAGACGAATCCGAGACCGCCACCGTTGTTGATGCCGATGGGTGCGGGCATGTTGACGGCGAAGTTCGGCGGGCCGATGCCCTGCAGACCTGCGGTGGGCGCGGAGGGATCGTCTGCGGCTCCGGCCACCGCCAGGATGTTGGGAAAGATCAGACCGGTGGGATTGCCGAACGTCGGCGCCATGCTGATGTTGCCGCCCCACTGGATGCCCGCCTGGCGGGCGAAGCTGGTCGCCGCCTCGACGATGCGCGCCTCGATCAGCACCTCGGGCGTCTGCGTGTCGAGGTTGCGGACGACGCCTTCGGCGCGCAGCAGCGCGTCCTGCACGTCCTTGACGATCAGCGTGTTGGTCCGGGTGTCGACGGAGACGGTTCCGCGCTCGCTGAGGGTGTCCTTGAGCTGCGTCGTCAGTTGCTCGGCCCTGGCGTAGTTGACCGGGATCAGACGGACCTTGAGCGGCTCGGCCGCCTGCCGGTTCCTGAACGCTTCGGCTGCCGACTTCTGCTCCGCACGCAGCGTCTCGATGGGAGCGACGCGGATGATGTTGCCGACGTCCTCCCGGCCAAGCCCCTTGGACTTGAGGATGATGTCCAGCGCCTGGTCCCAGGGCACGTTGCGCAGCTTGATGGTGACGGAGCCCTTCACATCATCGGCGACGATGATGTTCTTCTTGCTGATCTCGGCGATGGCGCCGAGCAGGTTCTTGATGTCGATGTCCTTGACGTTGAAGTCGACCTTCCGGCCGTTGTAGTTCGCCGTGTCGTACACGTTGGACTGGGTGGCGACGCGCGCGTCCGACGCCATGGCGGCGGCTCGCGGCGCCGGCACGGTGGCCTGAGCCACGGGCCCGGGCCCGCCGAACTTCCACACCAGCGTACCCTTCTGCGCCGTCATTTCGTCCAGCGTGCCCTTGGCGACGGTCGCGACCACCTTCACGTCGAACCCGCCGGGAACGCGGTACGTGGAGAGCATGCTCACCGGTCCACCCAGCGAGCTCGAGTCGAGGTTGCGTTCGAGCCGATCCGGGAGCGCCGCGGCGTGGAGCGTCAGCACCGAAGTGGTGGCATCGGGCCGCGAGATCTCGAATCGCACCGCCTCGTCGAGAGCGACCAGGACCTCGGTGCGGTTTTCGATGGTGCGCAGATCGACGGCGCGGACCTGGACTGCCCTTGGTGCCGCGGCGATGCGCGGGGTCTCCGGAGCCGTCGCCTCGGCGCGGGCGGGCGTCGGACCAGCCTTCTGCGCGATCGATCGCTCGCCGACGAGCACGTCGACGCCGGATCCGACGCGGACGATCTGGTACCTGGGCATCGTCTCGCCCTGGGCGTCGATGACGACCCGGGAACCGCTGTCGGTCTTGCCGATGCGCACGCCCTTGACCAGCAGCGCGCCGGCAGCGTTGCCGAATCTGCCGGTCACGCCCTGCAGGTCGAGAGCCAGGCGGGCCGGGTTCCTCAGCTCGAGGATCCCGATTCTGCCGATCTTCCCGTCCGCCCCCACGTGGACGACGACCATCCCGTCCTTGCCTGAGACGGTGACCCGGCCGAGATGCCGCGCAGCGTGTTTCACCTCCGCCACGTCCTCGCGCGAGAGCACCACGTTCGGATCCGCCGGCGCGTCTGCGCGCGCCGCCGGAGCAGCCGCGAGCAGCACCGCGGCGATCAGCATTGCGGTGGCCATCCGTTTGTCCCTCCGAACCGCGGCGCGCATCAGTGGTCCCCCTTGGCGACGCCGATGTGCTCGCCATCCTGGAGCGCTTTCATGTCTCTCTCTTCGTCGCGGGTGACGGGCACCGTCAGCTTGACGTTCTGCGGGTACACCCGGCCGGTCGAGTGATCGGTGATGGTCTCGGTAATCACCACTTCGTCGCGGTGGATCCCGGTGACCTTGCCGCCGTTCTGTCCGATGAAGTCGCCGAGCCGCACCGGCCAACCGCGGTGATCGGGGTCTTCCACCATCGCCATGGGCGTGGCGGTCCCGGTCACCGTCATCGACAGCCGCAACTGGTCCAGTCCCCACTTCTCCAGCGGCGTCTTCGCCCTGCCCGGGGTCTCGCGGGCCCGGCCGAATCCCTGCGGCACGGACTGGTTCTGGAAGGGATCGCGCTTCCCGATCGGCGAATAGACGTAGATGTTGGTCGGCATCACCGGCTTGATGTCGTCGTCGGTGACCGGCTTGGGAGCAGTGGCCGCGGCTGGGGCGGTCCGGCGGGGCGGTGGCGGCGGAGGGCTCCCGCAGGCGGCGGCCAACAGCGCCGCGCAAGCAGCGATGGAGGCGGTCCGGTTCATTTCGCTGCCCTCGGCGCGGTCGCCTCCGGGACGAAGCGGAAGGTCGTCGCGACGTAGGTGGAGCTGACCACCAGCTTCTCGTTGGTGAAGCGCGCCCCGGCCATCTTGATGTTGGTGACGTTGACGATGCGGGCGAGCTTCGAGAGCGAGTCGAGGAAGACGCCGATCTCGTGGTAGTTGCCGGTCACCGCCATCACGATGGGAATGGAGGCGTAGAAGCTCTGCCGCTGCTCCGCCTGCGGGTCGATGCTGTTGATGGTCAACCCGCTCTTGGTGCCGATCTCGGAGAGCGAGCGGATCAACTCGTCGATGTTCGCCTCGTTGGGCAGCTCGGTGAGCGCCTGCGCCAGGCGCCGCTCGAGGATCTCCTTCTCGTGCTTGAACTGCGCCAGGTTGTTGGCGATGGACTGCTTCTGGATCAGCTCGTCCTCCAGGGCGCGCAGCTCGCCCTGCCGCTGCGTGATCTGGGTCTGCATCGGGTCGATGAAGAAGTACCAGTTGAGGCTCGAGAGCAGGATGACGAACCCGGCCACCACCCCGACCTTGTGGCCGAGGGGCATCTTGTTGACCGCGTTGAGGACGTCCTGTCCGCTGAGCGCCATCTCGTTCGCCTCAGGCCGAGTAGTTCGCGTTGCAGGTGATGGTCCAGTCCACCACGCCGTCCGCCCGCTGCCGCGCCGTCTTGATGGTGACGTTGGTGAAGTGCGTGGAGGCCTTCAGCTTCTTGGAGAAGGTGGAGAGGTCCTCGTAGCTCGAGGCCTGGCCGTTCATTCCCACGTTGCCGTTCTGCTCGTTGAACTCGAGGATCCAGACCTTCTGCGGAATGATGGTGGCCAGCTCGTCGAGCACCTTCACCGGTCCGGTGCGGCCCCTCTTCAGCGTGTCGAGGATCTTCAGCTTGTCCTCGAGCGCCTTCTTGTCTTCCTTGATCGACTTCACCTCGCCGATGGTCTTCTCCAGCTGCGCGATCTCGACCTTGGTCGTGGCGATCTGATGGTCGAGCGACCTCAACTCCGACTCGAAGCGGTTGAAGACGAAGAAGTTTCCGATCCCGGCCAGCACGAGGAGCAGCACGAACAGCACCAGCTGTTGCCGGCCAAACTCGCGCTTCTTGGCTGCGCGGACCGGGAGGAGGTTGACGTAGATCATCGCGCGCGCGCCTCCTACCGCTCGTTGGACTTGCGCAGCGCAAGCCCGATGGCGACGGCCGCCGACGGTGCGACGTCCATCACGTAGTTGGGGTCGAACCGGCGGTTGTCGATCTCCATGCCCTTGAACGGGTTGAGGATCTCGACGGGGACGCCGACCCGCTGCTCGATCACCTTGAACAGCGCCGGGATCTTCGCTGTCCCGCCGGAGAGATAGAGACGGGAGATGTGGGAGTCGGCTGCGGTGGCCGTGTAGAAGTCCAGCGAGCGCTGGATCTCGCCGGCCATCTGGTCGGCCACTCCCTGGATGACGCGCTCCACCTCCTGCGGGACGACGGAGTCCGAATCCTGGGCCGCGTCGCCGCCCACCTTGAGCTTCTCCGCCTCGTCGTAGCTGACGTTGAGCTGCTTCTGGATCTCCTCGGTGAACTGGTTGCCGCCCATCGTCACGTCGCGCGTGAACGTGGTCAGCCCGTTGGCCAGCACGTTGATATTGCAGACGCTGGCGCCAGCGTTGACCAGCACGATGGTCTCGTTCTTGGGCAGCTCGTAGTTGACCTCGAACGAGTTCTGCACCGCGAAGGCGTCGACGTCGACCACCACCGGGGTCAGGCCCGCCTCGGAGACCACCGAGGTGTAGTCGTTGATCATGTCCTTCTTCGCCGCGACGAGCAGCACGTCCATCTGGCCGGTGCCGGTGTCCACCTCAGCCGGCGTGAGGATCTGGACGTCGATGTTCACGTCCTTGACGTCGAAGGGGATGTACTGCTCCGCCTCCCACTGGATGCTCTCCTCCAGCTCCTCCTGGGTCATCTTCGGCATGCTGATCTTCTTGATGATGACCGAGTGGCCGGAGACGCCGATGGCGGCTTCGCGGTTCTTCAGCTTGTATTGCGCCACCAGCCCGCGGATGGCCTCGACGATGGCGGTGGAGTTCATCAGCGCGCCGTCGACGATGGCCTCGGGCGGCAGCGCCGCGACGCCGAAGGCCTCGAGGATGTAGCCGCGCTTCGCTTCCTTCAGCTGGACCAGCTTGACGGAGGACGAGCCGATGTCGAGCCCGAGGGCAAGCTTGCTCTTCGCCATGGCCTGATCAGCCCCCCTCGCCGGACGTCAGCGGCGTTGCGCCGACGCTATCATTCGCAATCGCGTGAGCGAAAAAATCAGCCATTACTGTCCCCCGCCCGTTGCCGGGGCGCCCCGTTGTGTCGCGGGAACAGTTTTCCGCTCTCCTGGATGGTGAGGCCGAGGGCCAGGAGGATCTTCCTCTTGGTCTCCATGCGGCACTCGTGGCCGGCTTCGATCCGGTCGACGGTCGACTCGGAGACGCCGGCCTTGCGCGCCAGCTCCGCCTTCGCCATCAGTGCGGCCTCCCGGAACTTCTGCACTCGATTCACGCGGCCCCTCCGCGAGCAGTGACCGGATCCTTGCTTGTTTTCCATGTAGGCAGTCAAGGAACCAGCCGCATTGAACCGTCATTAACCCTTCATTGACGGGTCATTTCACCTGCATTGCAGTCACGTCACGCACATTGCCTTAGTCGGGCGCTGTGTGCATGGGTGGCGCAGGGTCGCCGGTGCGTCAGCGCGGCGCGCACACCGGAGTGCCGGCCTGGCTACATCATTCGAGGCCGTACTCGCGGATCTTGTAGAGCAACGCGCGGGGTGAAAGCTCCAGCAGCTCGGCCGCCCTGGTGCGGTTTCCCTGCGTGCGCTCGAGCGCGCGCCGGATGAGGTCCGCCTCGAGGACGCGCTGCGCGCGCTTCACCGAGAGATCGTCGGGATCGAGGCTGCCAGGCACCGGCTCCGGCACGAGCGTGCGCTGGACGGCGTCCGGCAGCGCGTCGGGTCCGATCTCGTCGTCCTCGGAGAGCACCAGCGCGCGCTCCAGCGCGTTCTCCAGCTCACGGACGTTCCCCGGCCAGCGATACCGCTGCAAGAGCTCGAGCGCGCGCGGCGAGAGCCGGCGCGACGCCACGCCGATCCGCTCCGCATGCCGCGCGATGAGACGTTCGGCGAGCTGCCCGATCTCCTCCTGCCGCTCGCGCAGCGGAGGCAGCCGCACCTGGACGACGTTGAGCCGATAGTAGAGATCCTCGCGGAAGCGGCCTGCCTGCACCTGCGAGGCGAGATCCCGGTTGGTCGACGCGAGCACGCGGACGTCGACGCGCGTGGAGCGCGCATCGCCGACGCGCCGGACCTCGCCCTGCTGCAACACGCGGAGCAGCGCGGGCTGGACGGGAGGCGGAAGCTCGCCGATCTCGTCGAGCAGCAGCGTCCCGCCGTCCGCCTCCTCGAAGAGACCGCGCTTCGCCGTGCGCGCGTCGGTGAACGCTCCCTTGGTGTGGCCGAAGAGCTCGCTCTCGATCAGCGGCGCGGGAATG
This sequence comes from Deltaproteobacteria bacterium, assembly GCA_005879535.1. Classification (NCBI taxonomy): domain Bacteria; kingdom Pseudomonadati; phylum Myxococcota; class Myxococcia; species Deltaproteobacteria bacterium. The sequence continues at coordinate 69,832 of VBKI01000082.1, forward strand.
GCACCGCAGTTGACCGCCACGAACGGGCGCTCGGCGCGGGGTGAAAGATCGTGCAGCGCACGCGCGATGAGCTCCTTGCCCGTCCCGCTCTCGCCCTCGATCAGCACCGTGGTCGGCGCCGGCGCGACTTTGTGGACGACGCGCAGCACCTCTTTCATCGCCGGCCCCTCGGCGACGAGCTGCGGGGCGCGGCGCGACATCTCGCGCCGCAAGATGAGGTTTTCGCGCCGGAGGCGCTCACGCTCTTCGGCCTTGCGGAGGACGAGAAGCACCTCGTCCGGGCGGAAAGGCTTGCCCAGGTAGTCGTACGCGCCTGCCTTGAGTGCCTCGATGGCGAGATCGTGTGAGCCGTACGCGCTCATCACGATGATCGTCGTCTCTGGCGAGGTCGACTGCGCGGCGCGGATCAGGTCCAAACCGTTCAGCCTGGGCATCCGCACGTCGGTGACCAGGGCGTCGTAGTCGCGCGCCGCCAGCTCCCGAGCGGCCTCGTCTCCATCTGCGACCGCACGCACCTCGTAGCCGCGCTCGCTCAGGAGTTCGGTGAGGACGTGGCGGATCGACTCCTCGTCGTCCGCGATCAGCACCCGCCGCATGGAGACAGTGTATGCGCATCCGGCAAGGACGCACGCTTCTGTCCGCCGCCGTTTCCTTGGAGGCTCCACGGCGCCGGGCGAGAATGCGTGGCGCATGAACAAACCGGCGGTGGCCATCATCGGCGCGGGTCCCGCTGGACTCACCGCCGCGTACCTCCTGCGCAAGGAGGGAGTGCCCGTCACCGTCATCGAAGCCCATCCCGAGCTGGTGGGCGGCATCGCGCGGACGGCGAAGTACAAGGGCTACCATTTCGACATCGGCGGACACCGCTTCTTCTCCAAATCGAAGGAGGTGGAGGAGCTCTGGACGGAGCTGCTCCCGCAAGATCTGCTCGAGCGCCCGCGGTCCTCCCGGATCTTCTACCGCGGCAAGTTCTTCTCCTATCCGCTGCGCGCCACCGAGGCGCTCATCAAGCTCGGCGTGATCGAGTCGATCCTCTGCGTGTTGTCCTATGCAAAGGCGCGGCTGTTTCCCATCCGCCCGGCGAAGAGCGTCGAGGACTGGGTGACCAATCAGTTCGGCCGCAGGCTGTACGGAATCTTCTTCCGCACCTACACCGAAAAGGTGTGGGGAATGAGCTGCAAGGAGATCTCCGCCGACTGGGCGGCCCAGCGGATCAAGGGGCTTTCCCTGCGCGAGGCAATCCGCAACGCCATCTGGCCGAGACGCGTCCTCAAGGACAAGTCGGCGATGATCAAGACCCTGATCGAATCGTTCCGGTACCCGAGGAAGGGACCGGGCATGCTCTGGGAAGCCTGCGCGCGGCGCGTGCGCGAGATGGGCGGGACCGTTCGCATGGGGGAAAAGGTGGTCGCCTGTACCTACGACGGCGACCGCCGCGAATGGACGCTACGGCACGTGGACGGCGCAGGCACCACGCACGAGACGCGCGCGGCGGACGTGATCTCGTCGGCGCCGTTGCGCGAGCTCGCGCTCGGGATCACGCCGGCGCTCGACGAAGAGACCCGCGCCGCCGCGAATCGGCTGCGGTACCGGGACTTCCTCACCGTGGTGTTGATCCTGAAGGACCGGCAGGTGTTCGGAGACAACTGGATCTACATCCACGACCCTTCGGTGCGGGTCGGACGCATCCAGAACTTCAAGTCCTGGTCGCCGGAGATGGTGCCCGATCCGTCGATGGCGTGCTACGGGCTCGAGTACTTCTGCTTCGAGGGCGACGGCCTCTGGTCGATGAGCGATGGGGACCTCGTGGAGCTGGGAAAGCGCGAGCTGCAGCAGATCGGCCTCGCTGCGGCGCAGGACGTGGTGGACGGCTGCGTCGTCCGGCAGCCGAAGGCATACCCGGTCTACGACGACGGGTATGCGCAGAACGTCGAGCGGATCCGGCGGGCGCTCGAGGAGCGCTTTCCTACCCTGCACCTGGTCGGGCGCAACGGAATGCACAAGTACAACAACCAGGACCACGCGATGATGACCGCCATGCTGTGCGTGAAGAATATTCTCGCCAGTGAGCGGATCTACGATCTGTGGCGCGTCAACGAGGACGCCGAGTATCACGAGGCGGGCGACCGCGCCCAGCAGTCCGGCGCCAGCGGGATACGGAGCGTGCCCCGGCGGCTGAGCGCTTGAGCATGCGGATCGCGATGCTCTGCCACCGCTATCTTCCGCACATCGGCGGCGTCGAGATCGTCGTCAAACATCTCGCCAGCGAGCTGGCGCGGCAACACGAGGTTTCGGTGATCGCGGGGGCGCTGCCGAGGGAGCAACGCGTCTCGCACGAGGACTCCGTCAAGGTGCACCGACTGGCCGCTCTCGACCTGAGCGATCGGTTCGGAATCCCCTATCCTCTGCCCCTCGGCCCCGGCATGAAGGGCGCTCTCGATGCGGTACGGAACGCAGATGTAATCCACGTGCACGGATCGCTATACCTGACAAGCGCGGTGGCCGCGGCGATCGCACGGCGCAGAGAGATCCCGCTGATCGTCACCGAGCACGTGGGACTCGTGCCATATCGGAGGTCCGCGCTGAACGCGCTGCAGCGGTTCGCTTGGCGATCGGTGGGCGACTTCGTCGCCGGCGCCGCATCCGCGCTGGTCGCCTGCGGCGACAGGGTCGCGCGCTGGATGCGCGACCGTTATCCGCGGACCCCGGTCCATCTCGTCCCCAACGGGGTGGATTGCAAGCGTTTCTGCCCGCTCGACGACACGCGACGCTTGCGCGTGCGCGACACGTTTGGCCTTCCCAGGAACAGGACGCTCGCGCTGTTCGTAGGGCGGCAAAGCGAGAAGAAGAACGCGAAAGCAGTTCTCGAGATCCCCCGGGACCACTTCGATCTGGTGGTGTGCGGCTCGGAGCGCAGGGTGCAGGCGGACGGCGTGTTGGACGTCGGGACCCTTCCTTACGAACGCATGGCGGACCTTCTCGGCTGCGTGGATTTCCTCGTCCACGCCGGCGTCGGTGAGGGATTTCCGCTCGTCGTCCAGGAGAGCCTCGCCTGCGGTGTCCCCGTCGTGCTTCTCTGGGATCCGGGCTATGCGCCGGTCATCGACCGCGATGCCATCCGCGCCTGCGACACGCTCGAGCAGTTCAGGGCCGAGGTGCTTTCGCTCGCGGTCGACCACGGCGCCCGGGAGAAGCTCAGGCGCATGTCGCGCGACTACGCGGAACGAAGATGGAGCTGGACCGCGACAGCGGCCGAGTACCTGCGCGTGTACCAGAGCGCCGTCGTGCAGCCCGACGGAGCCATCGCATGACCAGCCCGCACGCCGGAACGCCAGGGGAGGGAGAAGCTCTGCCGGTCCGGCCTTCGTGGCTCCCGGCCGACCGCGAGCTGCGCGCCTTCCTCGGGGATAGCGCCCTTTACCCCTTCTATCGGCTGAGGCTCGTCGAATACATCGCCCGGCTGTTGCCGTTCCGCGGGCCATGCCACGTACTCGACGTGGGCGCTGGAGACGGATCGCTCGGCACGCTGTTCGAGCGATTCCGGCCGCGGACGAGCGTGATCGGCGTGGAAGTGGCACTGCGCGCGAAGACGCGACCCGGTTTTCGCCTCGTCCGATTCGACGGACGCGCCCTGCCCTTCGCCGACCGCTCCTTCGACGTCGCGCTGGTCTCGAACGTGCTTCACCACGCCAAGGACCCGGACGGGCTGATGCGGGAAGTCTGCCGGGTGACGCGAAGGCGCGCGATCGTCAAGGACCACGTCGCCCGCGGCCCCCTCGACCACTTGAAGCTCGCGGCGCTCGACGTGATGGGCAACCTGCGATTCGGCGCGCAGATCGAGGCTTCATATCTCTCCATGCCTCGCTGGGAGAGCATGTTCGGCTCGCTGCCGCGAACGCGCGTCCATGCCTTCCACGGGCTCCCGTTCCGGCGCGGCCCGCTGGAGTGGGTGTTCGCGAACGACCTCGAAGTCGTATTTGCGCTCGACTTCGACGCTACGGCTTGACGCCGCACCGCGCCGGACACTCGAGGCGCATCAGAAGAGGACGCGGGGAAAGCGCAGCGAGATATTCGTCCGTCGCCTGTCGGGTGCCCCGCCAGTAACCGTAGTCGTCCAGGAAGAGGATCCCTCCCCTCGACAGCCGCGGGTAGAGGTGCTGCAGCTCGTGACGCGTGGACTCGTACCAGTCCGTGTCCAGTCGCAACAGGCCGATCTTTTCGGGCGCGTGCGCCGGAAGGGTTTCCTCGACCCTGCCCTTCACCAGATGCACACGATGCATCGGGTAGCCGGTCGATCGCAGGTTCTCGGCGACCTCCGCCTCAGAAGACGCGAGCGATCCGGCTGGAGCGACCCCCGCTCCGGCCTGTCCGCTCATGTCGACGTCCCTGGCGTCCGCCGTGGTCATCCCGGCGAAGGTGTCGAACAACACGAGATCGCGATCCATCTTGCCCAGCTGCTTGAGCGACAGCGCGACCGCCATCATGCTTCCGCCGCGCCAGACACCGCACTCGACCAGGGCGCCCGGAATCGCGTTCGCGCAGATGTACCTGACCGCGTCCATGAGCGCAGCGACGCGCTCGGGTGTCGTCATCGTGTAGCGCTTTACGGCGCGCCAGACGGAGATCTCGGCGGGCGACAAATCCGGCGCGTACGCCAGCCGTTGTACGCCGTGCCACAGCAGATCGGCGGCGCGCTTGGGAAGCAGCCGTTGCGTCAGATCGCGAATTCCCATCCCCGCTCCCTCCAGGAAAGACCCGACTGTCGCCTAATCCGCCTGCCAGAGCTCGCCGACCGTCGTCCGGACAACCCGACGGGCCCCCGGAAAGCGCGCCATCAGCCGCGCGTCCTCGTCGGGTCCGCGGCTCAGCAGGATCCATCGAGAGCCGTCGAGAAACGGATCGTTCTGTACCAGGTCGACCGTGTAGTACCCGCGGTCCGGGCGTAGGAACACGACTTCGAGGCGGGCGGGCGCCGGCGCGGAGGGGATCTGGCGGAGCTGCGAGTCGATGAACGAGCGCACCTGCCCGAGGCGGAGCCCGTTTGCGAGCAGGAGGCTGGCGAGGGCGCCGATCAGCGCCGTCTTGCGCAGCGGGGCGACCGCCCGCGGATGTTCCAGCGCTCCCGCCGCCAGCAGCGGCAGCACTCCCCAGGCGGCGTGGAAGTACCGATATCCCCAGCCGTGGCCCTGGTCGTACGGCACGAAGACATACGCCACGGCGGTCAGCAATGCGGACGCGGTGAGCAGGCGGACCGCCGGCTCACTGCGGCGCCAGACCGCCCCGATGCATGCCAGCGCGAGCAGCCCGGGAACAGCCCAGAGCGCGAGCTCGGCCAGGTTCACGCCCCGGCTCCAGAATGAAGACGCCGATGGCAGCGCGAACGCGAGCCGGGTGAGCACGGACAGTGCGCCCGCACCTCCCGCGACCGTCTCTGGGTTTCCGCCGATCTGCGCGCGCACCCAGAACCAGCCAGCGCCGAGCAGAGCGATTCCCGGGAGATACCCGGCGGCGAGCGCGCCGAGCTTTCCGACTCGCCCCGGGCGGACGGCGAGCGCAACGATGAAGGGCAGCGCGAACAGGGTGTGCGGAACCGGGTTGTGCAGCGTGAGCGCGAGCGAACCCACGGCGCCGGCGAGAAACAACCGCCGCGGCGTCGGGTCGAGCAGAAGCGCGGCGAAACAGAGCGATGCGAGCAGGTGCGCCGGCATCGAGTACAGCGAGATCGCGTTCACCACGAACGCCGGCGACGCGGCGGTGAGCAACACCGCCCAGCCTGCCGCCGCGGTGTCGGGCCACAGCCCCCTGGCGATGCGCCAGATGACGAGGAGGGTCGCTCCGCCGATCAAGGGATTGAGCAACCACGGCGCCCTCAACCAGGCGAACGGCGTGAGCAGGAGCGCGAAGCCGGGCCAGTACGACGAGATGAGGCGGCCGTCCGGGGACGCCTCGATGAACCAGCGGATCGGAGGGATCAGGCGTTGCACCAGCTCCGGTGGAACGTGTGCGACAAGTGTGCCACGAGCGAAGATCCGCGCCTGGAACACGGGCGCGTACTCATCCATGGAGAGCGGGTGGCCGCGATAGACGAGCAGCGCGCACGCGATCAGGGCGGCGGTGATGCAGGCGATGAAGGCCCGCGGATCCCTTGCGAGGCGCGCGACGAACATTCGATCCGGCAGGGACCGCACGCCCGTTGCGGCGAGCGCCGCGCCCAGGATGATTGCGCACGAGAGCCACGCGGCGGTGGGTTCGTTGCGGAGGAACAGGTACTCGAACGCACGCGGCCGGCCCTGCGCAGGCCAGGTGAACGCGCGCGCGAGCAGGAGGGCGAGCGAACAGAGTGCGCTGGTGACGAGAAGGACGACGAGCACCGGTTGCGGTGCAGCCGCCGCCGATCGCTCGCTGGCCGGCGCTCGCGATGCCGCTACGTCCACCGACGGGACCTCGACGCGCGCAGGATGCTGAGGAAGAAGGCCGAAAAGATGATCTCGACGCCGATTGCGAGCAGCGTTCCAGCGACGATCGCGAGATGGGTCACGGACTCGTCGAGGCTTCCACCATGCGTCCTCAGCCACACATACACGATGTGCGCGTCGACCGCGAGGCCTCCGCACACCGCGAGGAGGCCGGCAAGGAGCGCCCACTCCAGGCGGAAGGCCGCGATCATCCCTTCCGCGAAGCGCTCCTGCCCGATCCCGTCCAGCACATAGATCGTCTTCGCGAACACGCCGAGCAGCACGACTTGCACGCCGAGGATTCCGAGCGCGCTTCCGAGCAGCGCGAAGTGCGTCTGCAGGGTATGGCCGAAGATCTCGACCCGGGTGGACGCGACGGCGAGAGTGAGGGCCACGCCAAGCACGGTCGCGGCGAGCCCGGGCACGGCGAACAGCCAGAACGGGCTGAACAGCAGCATGAAGCGGAGATGCCGCCACCCGTCGCGCCAGGTGCGCAGGTGCGGGCGCCGGCCGCGTCCGTCCGGTCTCAGGCTGGTCGGGACCTCGCCGATGCGCAGCTTCTCCTGCGCCGCGCGAATCACCATCTCGCTCGCGAACTCCATGCCCGGACTCCGCAGCGAGAGGCCGAGGATGGCGTCGCGGGAGAACCCGCGCATTCCGCAGTGCGCGTCGGTGATCCCGGCGCCGAAGAAAAGATTCAGGATCCAGGTCAGGACGGGATTGCCGAGGAAGCGATGCAGGAACGGCATCGCCCCTGGATGGATGACGCCGCGAAACCGCGAGCCCATCACCAGCTCGTCGCCGGCGCGCAGGCGTTCGAGGAAACGCGGAACGTCCTGGAACTCGTAGCTGTCGTCGGCGTCGCCCATCACCACGTATCGCCCGCGGGCAGCGAGGATTCCGGCGCGGAGCGCGGCGCCGTATCCCTTCTCTTCCACGTGCAGCACGCGCGCACCCGCGGCGCGGGCCAGCTCCGGCGAGCCGTCGCGGGAGCCATTGTCGGCGATCAGCACTTCGGCTTCGATTCCGGCGGAGCGGCAGGCTTCGATCGCCTTGCGCACGCAGGTCCCCACCGTGTTCGCCTCGTCGAGGCAGGGCATCAACACGGTGAGCTCGATGTCCGCGGGCTGCAGTTGCGCGGCAACTTGCATCGACTCGACTCTAGGGTCGGCTCGCAAAGGCGGGCAAGAAAGCGTGAGGTGTCCGGATGGACGTCGTTGTAGGGGCGCAGGCGACCGCGGCGACGCGCGGAGGGACACGTTCGCACCTCGACGCGCTGTGCATCGGGCTCGTGTTCGTGGCGGGAGTGACCCTCTGCATGCAGGTCTTCTCCAGCAACCGGCTCGGCGCGCGCCCGCAGATCGAGGACGAGTTCGTCTACCTGTTCCAGGCGAAGACGCTCGCGAACGGCCATCTCACGTATCCCTCCCCGCCGCTGCCCGAATTCTTCGAGGCGGCGCACCTCCTGGTGGTTCCGCGATTCGCCGCGAAGTACCTGCCCGGCCACGCGCTGGTGCTCCTGCCCTTCCTCGCCGCGGGCGTTGCGTGGCTTGGCCCCTGCCTGTTGCTCGGCGCGACCGCCGCGCTCCTGTTCGTCGCGGCCCGGCTGGCGGGACTTTCCCGCGCTGCGGGCGTCGGCGCCGCGCTGATCCTGCTCGGCGCTGCCGACGTCTTCCCGTTCTTCGCCAGCTATCTCTCGCAGAGTACGTCGCTGGCGACGGTCTGCGCGCTCATCGTCGCCGCCCTCGCCGTGGAGCGGAGGCCGTCCGCGGGCCGGATTGCAGCCCTCGCCGCCTGCAGCGGCTTTGCGGTGCTGGTGCGTCCGTTCACGGGCATCGCGGCGCTGCTCGTCTGCGGGGCCATGCTCGTTCGCCTCAAGCGGACGGTGCCGCTGCGCACGCTGGCATGGGCCGCGCCGCCCCTGATCGCATCCGCGCTGATCGCTGGCTTCTACAGCAAGGCTGCGACCGGCTCCTGGACCACCGCGCCGTGGTCGCTCTATGCGCGCCAGTACATGCCCTACGACGGCCCCGGAATCGGCGGCTTCCACGAGCCGGCCGTCGAGCGCGGCTTCCCCCCGCACTTGCGTGGTCTGCACGATCGGTTCCTCGAATCGCGCGAGAGACACACCTGGGCCCGCTTTCCGCAGGTCGTTCTCCGGCGACTGAAGATTGTCGCGCAGCTGGCGCCGAGTTGGGGACTGATCCCGTTCGCGATCGCCGGGCTTCTCTGGACGCCGCTCTGGAGCGCATGGCTTTTCGCGACCGCCTTCTTCCTGCTGCAGCTGACGTTCCATGTCGGCGGCGCCATCTATCATCTCGAGATCTTCCCTTCCCTCGCGCTCGCCGCGGCTGCGGGGGCGGAGCTTCTGACCTCCGCTGCGCTGCGGCTGCGCCGGCCGTTGTCGCAGGTCGCGCTCGCGGGTCTCGTCGGGGCGGCGCTCTTCATCGCCGTGCAGGTCGGGAGCGCGGTCGAGGTCGTCTGGCGCCGCGCTTCCGAGCGCGCGTGGGTCTACGCGCGCTGGGAACCAGCCTTCGAGTGGTTCCGGGAACGGCGCGCTCTCGTGTTCGTCCGTTACCCTGCGAACTGGGACTGCAACCTCGATCTCACGTACAACGAGCCGGACCTGGCCCGCGCGGACGTGGTGCGCGCGATCGATCACGGAGCGCGCAACGTCGAGCTCATGCGGTACTTTCCGGACCGCCCCGCCTTCGTCTTCGATCCGATCAGCCGGCGCGTCGAGCCGCTTCGCTGAGGAAGCGCACCTCGAAGACGGCGCCCCGGCCGCTGCGGCGGTTGGCTCCGGAGATGCTCCCGCCGAACCGCTCCATGCTCGCGTGACAGAGCGCGAGCCCGAGGCCGGTGCCCTGTCCCGGCTCGCCGGTGGTGAAGAAGGGCTCGAACAGGCGCGGCAACGCATGCGGCGGAATTCCCGCGCCGTCGTCCTCCACCTCGACGATGACGGTTCCCGGTTCCGCGCGCGCCGACACGCGGACGCGGGAAGCTCCGGCGTGTGCCGCGTTCGAGAGCAGATTGACGAAGATCTGCGAGACGTAGTGCTCGTCGCCCCGGACCTGCGGCAGATCGCGCGCCAGCTCCAGCTCGAAGGCGACGTTCGCCTGCTGCGGCGCCACCGACGCCCGCGCCAGCTCGACGGCCCGTCGGAGATCGATCGCCTGCAGCTGCGCCGGCGGCCTCGCCAGATCGAGGAGATCGCGGAGGATGCGATCGATGCGCCTCGTCTCCCGCTCGATCCGCCCGGCGTACTCGGAGACGTCCCTGCCCTGCGCGAGCCGCTCGCGAATCAGCGACGCGTATCCGACCAGCGCCGAGACGGGGTTTCCGACCTCGTGCGCGACGCCCGCAGCGAGCCGACCGACGGTGGCGAGCTTCTCGCTCCGCGCCAGATCCGCGCGCGCCTCGCGCAGCTCGCGGTTGGTCGTCTCCAGCTCCTCGATCTGCGCCCGCGTCCGCGCGCGCTCCTCACGCAGTCTCTGGGCAAGACGATTGACCGCCCCGCCCACGCGGCCGACGGCGTCGCCACCCTCGGGGAGCAGCGTCGCTCCTCCATTCTCGGCGCCCACCGCTGCCAGCGCGGCGTCGATCGTGTCGACCCGGCGCGCGATTCCCCGCTCGAGCATCCAGCTCGCCAGCACCACGAGCATGGCGACGAACAGCGCAAGGGTCGCCAGGATCCGCAGCGAGAGCGACGAGAGCTGCTGGCGGACGGGACGCAGATCGTGGCGCAGCTCGATGCTGCCACCCGCGACGTTCTCGCAGAGCACGATCGCTTCACCGTCGCGCTGCACGCGCGCAGGGCAGGGTGCTGATTTGAAACCGGCCGCCGCCACCTCCGCGCACCCGGTCGCGACGCATGCCGAGCGAATCTGCGCCAGCCTCTCGCGGGCGTCCGCGACGGACCGCGCGTACATCGCGTCGCGGACCTGCAGGATCACGACGATGCACAGCGGAGCCAGTGGAACCAGCGCCGCGGCGAGGATCATCGCGAACAGCCGCAGTCGCAAGCTGGCGCGGTCGCCGGTCACGATACCAGCCGGAACATCAGATGGTTCCAGCTGGTGACCAGCCGATCGCCGAAGAAGAGGAATTCGAGCGCTGAGAGCGACAGGAACGGCCCGTAGGGAACCGCGTGCTTCGGCGGAACCCATTCCCCATCGGCCGGCGGAGCTGCAGCCTCGGGTGGGGAGGCGCGGTCCTTCCCGCGGGATGCAAGAACGATGGTGCCGGCGATCGCGCCCTGCACCGCGGACAGCAGCGTCACCGGCAGCAGCGCGGGCCAGCCGAGCCACGCGCCGATCGCCGCGATCAGCCAGACGTCCCCCCAGCCCATGGTTTCGCGCTTGAGGATCTTCTCGCCGAACAAGGCGATCGCGGCGAAGGCCGCGAAACCAGCGGCCGCCCCGATCGCCGAATCGATCCAGCGCACATCCCGGTTCCAGAGCGGCGAGACCAGCCCCACCGCCAGCAGCGGCCAGGTGATCTGGTGCGGGAGCAGCCAGGTCTCGAGGTCGATGTAGGCGAGCGCGACGAGGGTCGCGGTGAACGCGAAGTATCCGACGGTGCCCCAGGTGAGACCCGCATGCTGCACGAGCGCCACGGCGAGGATCCCGGTCGCGACTTCGACCAGGACGTAGCGCGGGCTGATGCGGACGCCGCAGTTTCGGCAACGCGCCCGCAGGAGCAGCCAGGAGACGACCGGAATGTTGTCGTACCAGGCGATCGCCTTGCCGCAGGCGATGCAGCGGCTTCGCGGCGATACGATGCTCTGCCCCGCGGGAACGCGCGCGATGACGACGTTCAGGAAGCTTCCGACGATCGCTCCGAAGGCGAACACCCACAGCATGAACGCGACCGGCATGGCGCTCGCCACGCGCTGCATCTAGGACGCAGCTGCCTTGCCGCGGGCGCGCGACACGAACAGCTCCTCGAGGGAGCGCCGATGGGGAGTCAGCGACACCACGGTCGCGCCGACGGACACGGCGGCTGCGAGCGCCTCGCGCGCATGCGCTTCGTTCGGGAAGGTGAGCACGGTCGTCCGATCGCGCTGCAGCATGCGCGTTCCCTCCCGCTGCAGGCGGCCCAGCAGGTCCGGCGCGGCGTTCTCCACGACCAGCTCCACCGCGCGGACGTCCGGCGCGACCAGATCGGCGAGCGCGCCGCAGTCCGTCAAGCGGCCATCGACGAGGATCCCGACCCGATCGCAGATCGCCTCCACGTCGGAGAGGATATGCGTGGAGAACAGGACCGTCCGCCCCTCCTCGCGGAGCTGGAGGATGAGATCGCGGATCTCCTTGCGGCCGATGGGATCGAGGCCGCTCATCGGCTCGTCCAGGATGACGATGCCGGGATCCGCGACCAGCGCCTGCGCGAGCGCCAGCCGCTGCACCATGCCCTTCGAGAACTTACGGATGGGCCGGTCGGCGCCGCGGCCGGCGAGGCCGACGCCCTCGAGCAGCTCGTATGCGCGGCGGCGGGCGTCCGCGCGGGAAAGCCCGCAAAGCCGTCCGGCGAAGATGAGGTACTCGTCGCCGCGGAGGAATTCGTAGAGAGCGGGGTTCTCGGGCAGGTATCCCAGATCGCGGCGCGAGGCGACGGTGCCGACGCGCTCACCCGAAATGAACGCCTGTCCCGAGGTGGGTTTCACGAATCCGAGCAGCATCTTCAGCGCCGTCGTCTTGCCCGCGCCGTTCGGTCCGAGAAGTCCGAAGATCTCGCCTCCGCGCACTTCGAAGGAAAGGTCTTCCACGGCGCGGACTTTCCGCGCCCAGAACCCGACCCGGTAGATCTTGCTGAGCGCTTCCGCGCGCACGCGCGCCTGCATGGCATTGGCTTTAGCCGGGGGAGACCCGCCGGGCAACTTCTCGCGCGGTTTGCGGAGTGCGGTTAAGTTGGCCCGACGTGACGCCGCGCGACCGACTCCGCCGGGCAGCTCCCGCGCTCCTCGGCCTCGCCCTGCTGTGCCTCTTTTTCGCCGCGACGCTCGACCCGGCGGTGCAGCTCTATTACCGCGATACCGGCCGTCTGTATTACCCGGTGAAGCTCTTCATCGCGCAGCAGCTTCGGGCGGGGCATCTTCCGCTCTGGGACCCGCTGACCGAGTGCGGCGTGTCCCTCCTGGGGCAGGTCACGCCGGCGCTGCTCCATCCGGCCACCCTTCTATATCTCGCGTTTCCATTCGATCTCGCATTCAAGCTGAACCACATGCTCGGACCGCTGCTCGGGGGGATCGGCGCGTACCGGCTGTCACGCCGCATCGGCGCCAGCACGTGGGCGTCCATGGCTGGCGCCATCGCGTACGCGGGTTGCGGGTACGTCATCAGCGTCACCGGTTCGAATCTGCCGTACGCCATCGGCGTGGGCAGCGTTCCCATCGCCGTGGATGCCGTCCTCGGATTCGTCGAGGCGCCTTCGGTCGGACGCTACGCCTGGGCGGGAGCCGCAGTCGCGCTGATCGCGTACGCCGGGGAACCACAGTCGGTCTTGATCGCGGGCCTCCTCTCCCCCGCGTGGGTACTCGCGATCGCGAAGAGCGTTCGCGGAGCTGCGCGAAACATCGGACTGGCGGCTTGCTGCGGCGCGCTGGCGCTGGCGTTCTCCGCTCCAGCGGTCGCGCCGGCCGTGGTGGAGCTGCGGCGAAGCGACCGGCTCCAGGCGCCGGACGAGAAGCTGCGCGCCGCGTTCCTGAACCACCCCGCGCGTCTTCTCGGTCTCCTCATCCCGCGCGCATTCGACGACGCTCCCGAAGCGCTGGAGCACAACACCGGCGTTTCGTCCACGTACAGCGAGTTCTTCACGACGAACAACTCGGCGTTCGCGGATTCCATCGTGTTTGGCGCCCCCGGTCTCCTCCTCGCTGCCGTCGCCTGCGGCATGCGGCGAGGCAGAGTGCTGGTCGCGGGCGCGATCCTCTTCGCGCTCGCCTCGACGGGAGTGGCCCTCGGCATCGATCGCCTCCTCTTCGGGGCGCTGCCCGCCGCAAACGCATTCCGTTTCGCCGAGAAGCTCACCGGTCCCGCCTGCCTGCTGCTCGCGCTCGCCGCTTCGCTCGGGGCCGAGATCGCATTCGCCGGCACCGGGCGCGCAGCCTTCCGTACCGGAGTGGCGGCGATCCTGCTGGCCGTCGTCTCCGGCTCGATCGCCGCCGTCATGGCGATGCGCGCTCCGCAACTCGTCGGCTCTGTCGCGGCCCTCGGCAAGACGCACCGACCTCTGTTCGCGGAAGCCTTGCTCCACGATCTGCGCCTCGGCCTGCAGGACATCGCATTGCTCTCGGCTGCCCTTGGCGCGGCGGCGCTGTTCCGTAGCGTCCGCAACCGTCCTGCCGTCGCGCTCGCACCGCTGTGCTGCGCGGCTTCGGTGTTCGCCTCTTCCGGCGGCCTCCTCTACACAGCCCCGCTCGAGCTGTTGCAGGGCCCGTACGATCTCGCCCGCCGGCTGGAGGAGATCGCCGGTCCGAGTCCGGGGCGCTGGCGGATGTTCGTCAATTTCCAGGATCCGATGAGACTCTCCGGTGTCCCGCCACGTGTCGCCGTCACCGCGAGCATGGCGCAGGCGCTGTTCCCGCAGTTCAACTCGATCGCGAACATCGAGGGCATGGCGAAGTACTTCTCCGCCTCCGATCTCGACTACCTGAGCGCGATCGTCAACGTGCCCGACGTCTTCTTCGATCTCTTCGGGGTGCGGTTCGCGGTGGAGATGCCGCATTCGATCAGCAGCCGCTTCGCGGTGACGCACGGGTTCAAGCGGATGGGATTCGGCTACTGGGTTCGTGAGTTCCCGGTGGCGTCGCGCGCGTTCGTCGTCGGGAGCGCGCACCGCGTGAGGGACAGGGACGCCGCGCTTGACGCGTTGACTCGCCCGGGGTTCTCCGTGCGCCGGAGCGCCGTCCTGATCGGCGACGGGGCGCCCGCCGAAGTCCTTGGCGTGCCTTCCGCGGCGCTGCTCGAGCGGGTGGACTCCGACTCGCTGCGCGTCCAGGCGAATGGCCCGGGACTGCTGGTCATCGGCGAGCACTACGACGCGGGCTGGCGGACGACGATCTCGGGAACGCCAGCGCCGGTCTTCAAGGCGGACCTTGCCGCGCTCGGCATCGTCCTGCCCCCCGGGGAGTCAACGGTCGAGCTGCGTTTCGTCCCCGTGGGCCTTCGCGGCGGAATCGCCGTCGCTGCCGGCGCCGTGTTGGCCCTCGCTGCCATCACCCTGATCCAGCGCCGACGGCGGGCCATGAGCGTCGCGGTACCTACCTTGGCATGTCTTTGCGCCTCCGACTTTCGTCCCCGTCGCACGTGACGGTTTTTGTCATAAACACCGACAATTTACGGCGGTTTTGTCTGATGCAGATTCGCAAATCTGTGAAACAATTCATTTCGTGAAATTGGCCCGGACGTTGCTCTCCAGTGGCTGAGGCTCAACGCTTCAATCCCAAGGGAGATGATCGTCGTTGCGATCATCGGCATCCTTGCGGCGATCGCGATCCCGAACTTCATCAAGTTCCAGGCGCGGTCGAAGCAGAGCGAGGCGAAGGCGAACCTGAAGGCGGTGTTCACGGCGGAGAAGGCGTTCTTCCAGGAGAAGGACAAATTCTCCTCGCTGACCGGCGAGGTCGGATTCTCCCCTGAGCGCAACAACCGCTATGCCTACTACCTCACGGGCTCGGCGACGCTCGAGGATCGCACCGGCGTGACGATTCCGCAGGCCACCACGTTCAGCGGTATCGCGGTCGACGTGTTCAAGTACACCTCGGCGGCGNNNGGTGGGCGTAGCTGCTCCTCCGGCGCCGACATTCACGGCGGCGGCGATGGGCAACATCGACGCCGACTCGACGACCGACTACTGGTCGGTTGCCAGCTTCTCGCGCGTGATGAACCCGGCGGGCACCTGCACCGCGGACGCAAACAATCCGTCCGGCGAGCCGACGAACGACCAGAACGACGTCAACCTCTAAGACGTCGAAGCTGTAGGCAGAACGGGGCGGGGGTGGCCAGGGGGGCCGCCCCCGTTCCGTTTTCTGGATCCCGGTGGCGCCGCGCCCTTTCTCGCACCCCATCGCACGTGCCGCGAATTGTCACCCATGTCGACGGTTCGCGGCAGGTCCCCCGCTGCGCCAATTCGCAAATGCGCGAATCCAAGTCGTTTTGTTGATTGGCCCGCAGGTTGCTCTACGTTGACTCCGTCCTTTTACCAAATTACCAAACGGAGATTCCCAATGAAGAAGCTTGTCCAGAAAGGCTTCACGCTCATCGAGCTGATGATCGTCGTTGCGATCATCGGCATCCTTGCGGCGATCGCGATCCCGAACTTCATCAAGTTCCAGGCGCGGTCGAAGCAGAGCGAGGCGAAGGCGAACCTGAAGGCGGTCTTCACAGCGGAGAAGGCGTTCTTCCAGGAGAAGGACAAGTTCTCCTCGCTGACCGGCGAGGTCGGATTCTCCCCTGAGCGCAACAACCGCTACGCCTACTACCTCACGGGCTCGGCGACGCTCGAGGATCGCACCGGCGTGACGATTCCGCAGGCCACCACGTTCAGCGGTATCGCGGTCGACGTGTTCAAGTACACCACGGCGGCGGACATGCCAGCGACGTTCGGCGGCGACCCGTGCAGCGTGACGGCGGTGGGCGTAGCTGCTCCTCCGGCGCCGACATTCACGGCGGCGGCGATGGGCAACATCGACGCCGACTCGACGACCGACTACTGGTCGGTTGCCAGCTTCTCGCGCGTGATGAACCCGGCGGGCACCTGCACCGCGGACGCAAACAATCCGTCCGGCGAGCCGACGAACGACCAGAACGACGTCAACCTCTAAGACGTCCCCCGTTCCGTTTTGTGGTCACGCCGTCGGTCCTTGCTAGGATGCGTTCCGTGCGCGACGCGGTCCGCGGCACCGCCGCAGCTCTTTCCATCGCCATCGCAATCTGCACGGCGGCTGCGCTGCGGGCCTCCGCGCAGCGGCGCGCCCCGCGCCCGGTCGAGAGCGAGCTGGACATTCCTCCGATCCCCGGGGACGTGGCGCGCGCGCTCACCTTCGGCTTCCGTTCGCTCCTCGCCGACTTCACCCTGCTCCAGGCCATCCAGCTCCTGCCGGTGCGGCACGGCGACATGGCTCCGGAGGCTGCCGCGCCGATTGACCGCCGCATGTTCCGCCTGCTCGACTACTCCGTCGAGGTCGATCGGAAGTTCGGCGGTGCGTACCGGTTCGCCGCCGCTGCGCTCCCGCACGAGACGATGGACGGGAAGGTGTTCGGCGTGGTGAATGCCATGCAGATCCTGGAAAAGGGCGTGCGGGAGCGGCCCGACGACTGGCGCATGGGATTCTTGCTCGGGTTCCTGCAGTCGTATTACCTGCGAGATTTTCCCGCGGCGGCGCGCAACCTCGCGCTCTCGGCGAAGCAGCCAGGCGCGCCCCCCTTTGTCGGCCTTCTCGCGACGCGCCTGGCGGCGCAGGGCGGAGAGCTGCAGCTCGCGACCTCGCTCGCCGAAGCGATGCTGGCGCAGGCGAACGAGGAGAGCACGCGCAAGGAATGGCAGGACCGCGTCGACGCGCTGCACGTCGAGCGCGACCTGCGCGCGATCGAGGACGCGGCGCAGCGCTATCGCGAGGTGCACGGGTTTCCCGCCCGTTCCGTCCAGGCGCTCGTCTCTGCGGGGTTCCTGCCCGTCTTCCCGAGGGAACCGCACGGCGGCCGCTACGTCCTGGAAGGGGATGGCACGGCCCGCTCCACGTCCACGGAGCGACTGCGCGCGTACGGGTTGACCAACCAGTTCGAGGTCCATTGATGACGGCGTTCCTGGCAATCGCAGGCAACACGGTCCGCGAGCTGGTCCGGGGCAAGCTCCTCTACAACCTGTTGCTCTTCACCGCCCTGTTCGTCGCGGGATCGCTGCTCGTCGCGCAGCTGACTGTCGGGAACTGGGTGCGGATCATCCTCGACATGGGACTGGGCGCGATGGAAGTGGCGGGTGCGCTGATGGCGATCGTCATCGGCGTCGGCATCGTGGCGGGCGAGATCCAGCGCAAGACGATCCTGCCTACGCTGGCGAAGCCGCTGCCGCGATGGACCTTCTGCGTCGGCCGCTACGCGGGTCTCGTCCTGCTTCTCGCCGTGAACGCGCTCGCCATCGTCGCCGTGCTCCGCGCGGTCCTCTGGCTGGCCGGATATCCGCTCGCGATCACGACCGCCCAGGCGGCGGCGCTCCTGTGCGTGGAGTTCGCGCTCCTTGCCGCGGTCGCGGTCCTGTTCGCGAGCTTCTCGACGCCGATTCTCGCCGGATCGTATGCGTTCGCGGTCTTCTTCATCGGGCATCTGCTGCCCGACCTGCGGGCGTTCGCGGACAAAGCGCAGAGCGCGACGGCGCGGAACCTCGCCAAGGGCTTCTACCTCCTGCTCCCGGACCTGGAGCTGCTCAATCTCAAGTCGCACGCTTCGAACGAGCTCGCGGTCGCCGGCTCTTACGTCTGGAGCGCCGCGGGCTACGGCATCGCGTATGCCGCCGCCGTCCTCGCCCTGGCAGTACTCGTTCTCTCGCGCCGCGACTTGAACTGACCGTCAATCCGAGTCGTCGGCCTCGTCCTCGGGCTGCCCGGCCAGCTTCTTCACCCGGTGGCGGAACTGCCGGAACGTGAGACCCAGCCGTGCTGCGGCGTACGTCTTCACGCCGCCGGCCTCGGTGAGCGCTCGATCGATCAGCTCCCGCTCGATCTGGGCGAGGTAGTCCTCGAGCAAGAAACCGTCCGGCAACGGGCCTCCCGGCGACAGCGCGTGCGCGCCCACCCCGCGAAGCACGGCGGGCAGGGCGTCGACGGTGACCTCGTCGCCCGAGGAGAGCGCCACGGCGCGCTCGATCAGGTTCTCCAACTCGCGGACGTTTCCCGGAAACCAGTATTCTGACAGGCGGCGCTTTGCATCGTCGGAAAGGCGCTGGAGCGGCCGCCGGTGCTCGGCGGCAAAGCGGCGCAGGAAATGATCCGCGAGCGGCAACACGTCCTCGCGGCGCTCGCGCAAGGCCGGAACGCGGATCTCGACGACGTTCAGGCGGTAGTAGAGATCCTCCCGGAAGCGTCCGGCGCGTACCTCTGCGGCGAGATTCCGGTTCGTCGCCGCGACCAGGCGCACGTCGACGTCGACGTCGTTGTTGTCGCCCACCGGCCGGATGCGGCGCTCCTGGATGGCGCGCAGGAGCTTCACCTGGACGTTGAGCGGCAGCTCACCGATTTCGTCGAGGAAGAGCGTCCCGTCCTGCGCGGCCCGGAAGAGCCCTTCCGTGGCGCCTTGGGCGCCTGTGAACGCCCCCTTGGCGTGGCCGAACAGCTCCGACTCGATGAGCCCTTCGGGGATGGCCCCGCAGTTCACGGGCACGAACGGCGCCGAGGAGCGCGGGCTGCGCGCGTGGAGGGCGCGCGCGACCAGCTCCTTGCCGACGCCGCTCTCGCCGGTGATCAGCACCGTGGTCCGCGCCACCGCCACTTTTTCCACCACCTCGAACACTTCGTGCATCGCGCCGCTGCGCGCGACCATCGACTCGAAGCGGCCGCGGGCAGAGAGCTGCTCCCGCAACAGCTCGTTGTCCTGGGCGAGGATGCGGCCTTGGCGGGCCAGCTCGCGCTTCTGCAGTGCGGCCTTGACGAGCGCGATCAGCTCGGCGGCGAGCGTGGGCGACTTCTCGACGTAACCGTACGCGCCGAGCTCGAGCGCCTTCTGCCGGACGTCGTCGCTGCCAAAGGCGGTCATGAGAATCACTTCCACCTCGGCCTCGGCGTCCTTCACCTTGCGCAGCACCCGCAAGCCGTCGTCGCCGGTGCGCATGCGCAGATCGGTGATCACCACGTCGAACTCGGAGGCAGCGAGGGCGCGCTCGACGCCGGGAACGTCGGCAGCGACCTCCACGGCATGGCCTGCCTTGGTCAGCCGCGCCTCGAGCATCACCCGCATCGATTGCTCGTCGTCGACCACCAGCAGGCGCGCCATCGGTCAGCCCACCGCCGCCGGAGCGTGCTGGTCCTGGGCCGGAGCCACCGGCAGCGCCACCCTGAAGGTGGTGCCGCGGCCGACTTCGCTGTGCACCGACAGGTGCCCGCTGTGCGCCTCGACGATGCGGTGCACGATGGCAAGCCCGAGCCCCGTGCCGCGCTCCTTGGTGGTGAAGAAGGGATCGAAGATGCGCTGCAGATCCTCGTCGGCAATTCCGTGTCCGGTGTCGGAGACCTCGAGAACGCCTTCCCCTGCCTGTCGCAGGATGCGGACCTCGACGCGCCCCCCGCGCGAAGTGGCGTCGGCAGCGTTCCCGAGCAGGTTCCAGAGCACCTGCCGGAGCTGACCCGGATCGGCCCGCACCCAGACGGGCGCATCGGCCTGCGCCACGAGCTCGATGCCGCGCTCGGCGAGCTGCTGCCGGAACAGCTCCATCGTCTCCACCACGGCGCGGGCAGCGTCGAGAGGCTCGAACGCGGGAGAAATCGGCCGCGCGAAGGAGAGGAACTCGCGCACCAGGGCTTCCAGCCGCTCCGCCTCGCTGCGCACGACGCTCATCAGGCGGCGCTCCTGCTCGTCCAGGCCGGGAGAGGCGCCGAGAATCTCGATCGAGCCGCACATCGAAGCGAGCGGATTGCGGATCTCGTGCGCGAGGCCCGCTGCCAGGCCGCCGACCACGGCGAGGCGGTCGGTGCGGCGGACCGCTTCCTCCATCTGGCGCAGCTCGGTGAGATCCTGGAAGAGGATGACCTGTCCGGAGGCCCCGCCGGCGAGCGGCGCCATCGCGTATCCCAGGATCCGATCGCGGCCGTCGTGCGCGCGCAGGCGCACTTCGGGGCGGCCGCGCTCGCGGGGCCTTGCGATCGACCCCGCGAGCTCGGGCAGGAGGGTTTTCAGCGGCTGGCCGCGGGCGGCGCGGTCGGACACGCCGGTGAGGTGCTCGGCGGCCGGATTCAAGTAGGTGATGCGGCCGTCCTCTCCGAGCGTGAGGATCCCGCTGGCGATGGAGCGCACCACGGCGGAATAGATGGCTTCCAGCGCTTCCAGCCGCGTTTCGCTCCGCAGTAGCTGGCTGCGGGCGCCCTGGAGCTGCTCGGCGAGGAGCGAGGAGAGCCCGCCGACCAGCATGAAGGCGGAGAGGTTCGCGGCCATCACCACCGCGAGCTTTCCCGGCGCGAGCGGGACGCGATCCAGCTCGGCGGCTGCCGGGGGAACGATGCCGATCTGCATGCTCCAGGCGAGCACGCAGAAGGCGATGCAGGAGGTGGCTGCACCCAGCGCCGCGCCGCGCCGGCCGAGGCCGATGGCGCCGCTGACGATCGCCAACGGGTACAAGATCGTGAAGATGCTGTCCGCGCCTCCGGTCAGGTAGACGAGGCCCGTCGCCGCGATCACGTCGGCGGCGAGCTGGCCGTGCGCGACCCAGCCCAGGTGTCGCCGGGTGCGCAGCAGGAAGGTGCCGATCAGCGAGGCGAAGTAGATCAGCGCGACGATGGCGAAGAGAAGCGCCTCGACGGTGCGCGGAAAGGGCTCGTGCCCGAGCGTCGGCCATGCGGTAGCGGCGAGGAGCGCCGTGCCCACTGCCAGGCGAACGCCGGTGAGCAGGACCAGCTTGCCGTAAAGACCGCCTTTGGAGCGTTCGCCGAGTGGCGAATAGACGCCCGCCTCTGCCATCGTCCCTACTTGACCGCGCCGGCGATGGAGAAGATCGGCAGGTACATGGCGACGAGGAAGCCGCCTACCACGCCGCCGAGGAACACCATCATTACCGGCTCGATCAGGCTGGTGAGGGCCGCCACCGCGGCGTCCACCTCGTCGTCGTAGAAGTCGGCAATCTTGGTGAGCATCTGGTCCATGGCGCCGGTGGCCTCACCCACGCCGATCATCTGCACCACCATGGGCGGGAACACGTTCGTCTCCGCGAGCGGCTGCACGATGGTCTTGCCCTCGGCGATCTTCTCCCTGGTGTAGCGGATCGCCTTCTCCACCACCGCGTTGCCGGCGGTCTTCGCCACCACCTCCAGCGCGTCGAGGATGGGCACGCCGGAGCTGATCATGGTGCCGAGCGTTCGGGTGAAGCGGGCCACCGCCACCTTGCGCACCAGCGGCCCGAAGATCGGCGTCCGGATCACGAACGAGTCCCACTGCACGCGCCCCTTCGGCCACGTGACCCAGGCGCGGAACCCGATCACCGCGGCGATGATGAAGGCGACGAGATAGCCGATGTAGTGCTGCAGCCACTTCGAAAGGTCGATGACGATCTGGGTGGGCGCCGGCATCGCGCCGCCGAAGTCCTTGAACATCTTCTCGAAGGTCGGGGTGACGAAGAGCAGCAGCACCACCGTGACGCCCACGGCGACCACGAGCACCACGCTCGGGTACACCATCGCGCTCTTCACCTTGTTCTTCAGCTTCTCGTTCTTCTCGATGTACTGCGCGAGCCGGTTGAGGATGGTGTCGAGGATACCGCCGATTTCGCCGGCGGCGACGAGCTGGACATAGAGCGTATCGAAGACCTTCGGGTGATCGCCCAGGGCGTCGGCGAGCGTCGAGCCCGACTCCACCTTGACCTTCACCTTCACCAGCACGTCGCGGAAAGCCATGTTGTCGAGCTGGCTGGAGAGGATGTCCAGGCACTGCACCAGCGGCAGACCGGCGTCGATCATGGTGGCGAACTGCCGGGTGAAGATGACCAGGTCTTTCTGGGAGATGCCGCCCAGCCCAGGGAGCTTGAGCGAGATCCGGATGGGCTTCTTCTTGATCTTGACGTTGGTCAGCGCCATCGCCCGCAGGCGCTGCTGGACGGACGCCTCGTCGGCGGCCTCGACCTCGCCCTTCTTCACCTCGCCGGTCTTGGTCTTTCCCTCCCAGACCCAGATCGGCAACTTGGGCGCGGCGGTGGCCTTGGGGGCCGATTTCGCTGCTGCGGCAGGTGCCGTGGCCATTGCAGTCTCCTGTTACCGGGCCTGGACCGGGCGGTTCACGCCCGGTTTGACGCCTGAGGCGAGGATGTTCCGCAACTCCTCGGGATCAGAGCTGCGCCCGAGCCCTTCCTCGAGCGTGATGAGGCCGCGCTGGATCAGCGATGCCAGCGACTGGTTGAAAGTCTGCATTCCGAACTTCGACTGGCCGACCTGCATCTGGGAGTAGATCTGGTGGACCTTGTCCTCACGGATCAGGTTCCGGATGGCTGCGTTCGGGACCATCACCTCGATGGCCAGCACGCGTCCGGGCCCGCTTGCCTTGGAAATCAGGTTCTGGGTCACCACACCCTCGAGCACGAAGGAGAGCTGCGCGCGGATCTGCGGCTGCTGGTAGGGCGGGAACACGTCGAGGATGCGGTTGATGGTCTGCACGCAGGAGTTGGTGTGCAGGGTCCCGAAGGCGAGGTGGCCGGTCTCCGAGATCACCAGCGCGGCCTCGATGGTCTCCAGATCGCGCATCTCGCCCACCAGCACCACGTCGGGGTCCTGGCGGAGGATGTACTTGAGCGCCTTCTTGAAGCTGTGCGTGTCCGCCCCGACCTCGCGCTGGTTCACCACGCAGTTCTTGTGCGGGTGGAGATACTCGATCGGGTCCTCGACGGTGACGATGTGCTCGTGCCGCTCGGTGTTGATCTTGTCGATGATCGACGCCAGCGTGGTGCTCTTGCCGGAGCCGGTCGGCCCGGTCACCAGCACCAGCCCGCGCGGCTTCTTCGCCAGCTCGGAGACGATCGGCGGAAGGCCCAGCTCCTGGAAGGTCAGGATCTTGAAGAGAATGGTGCGGAAGGCGGCCGCTACCGCGCCGCGCTGCATGAAGATGTTGGCGCGAAACCGCGAGAGGCCTTTCACGCCGAACGAGAGGTCGAGCTCGTTCTCCTCCTCGAACTTGTGCTTCTGCGCGTCGGCGAGGATGGAGTAGCAGAGCTGCTTCGTCTCCACCGGCGTGAGCGGCGGAGTCTTGAGCGGTACCAGGTTGCCGTCGATGCGGAGCTGCGGAGGCGAGCCGGTGGTGATGTGGAGATCGGATGCTCCTTTCTCCACCATCGCCTTGAGCAGCTGATGCAGATTGGGCAAGTGTCGTTTCCCCTCGGTTACCGCATCGTGTCCGGCGCAGTGTTGCCCACCACTTCTTCGATGCTGGTCATCCCGATCTTCAGCTTGGCGATTCCCGCCATGCGCAGCGTCTGCATGCCGAGGCGGATCGCTTCCGCCTTCAGCTCGGCGGTCGAGGCGCCATTGATCACCAGCTCCTTCACGCTGTCCCACATCGGCATCACTTCGTAGAGAGCGACGCGGCCCCTGTAGCCGCGATCGTTGCAGGCGCGGCAGCCGCCCGGCTCGAAGACCTGGAAGGTGCCGGCTTCGTCGGGCTGCACGCCGATGTCGAGCAGCGCCTGCTGCGCGACGTCCACGGGCTTCTTGCATTCCTGGCAGAGCTTGCGGGCGAGACGCTGGGCGAGGATCAGGTTCACCGCGCTCGTCACCAGGAACGGCTCGATGCCCATGTTGAGCAGACGCGAAACCGTGCCCGGCGCGTCGTTGGTATGGAGCGTGGAAAGCACCAGGTGGCCGGTGAGAGCGGCCTTGATGCCGATTTCCGCCGTCTCGAAGTCGCGGATCTCGCCCACCATGATGATGTCGGGGTCCTGGCGGAGGAAGCTGCGGAGGGCGGCCGCGAAGTTCAGGCCGATGTCCTCGTGCATCTGCACCTGGTTGATGCCGGAGAAGTTGAATTCCACCGGGTCTTCCGCGGTGCTGATGTTGTCGGTGGTCTTGTTCAATTCGGAGAGCGCCGAGTAGAGCGTGGTGGTCTTGCCGGATCCGGTGGGCCCGGTCACCAGCACCATCCCGTAGGGCCTGTCGATGTTCTCCTTGAAGGCCTTGAGGGGCTCGGGATCGAAGCCGAGCTTGGTCATGTCCAGCTGGAGACTGGACTTGTCGAGGAGGCGGAGCACCACCTTCTCGCCGAACAGCGTCGGGCAGACGGAAACGCGGAAGTCCATCTCGCGCCCCTTGCCCAGCTTCAGCTTGATTCTTCCATCCTGCGGCAGGCGGCGCTCGGCGATGTCCAGCTCCGCCATGATCTTGAGGCGGGAGATGATCGCCATCTTCAGCTTCATCGGCGGCTTCATCACCTCGTAGAGCACGCCGTCCACGCGGTAGCGGACGCGAAAGTCCTTCTCGTACGGCTCGACGTGGATGTCGGAGGCGCCCTTCTTGATCGCGTCGAGCAGGATCAGGTTCACCAGCTTCACCACCGGCGCGTCGGCGGCGCTCTTCTCCAGGTCGCTGATGTCGGTGATTCCACCCTCGTCGTGGTCGACGGCGATCTCGTTCTCGTCGAACCCCTCCATCACCTCGTCGTACGAGGGACCCTTCTCCGCGTAGTACTTTTCCAGCGCCTCCTTGATCGCCTGCTCGCTGGCGACGACGACCTCGATGTTGTAGCCGGTGAGGAACTTGATGTCGTCGATGGCGTAGATGTTCGAGGGGTCGCTCATCGCCAGTATCAGCGAGGCGCCGGCGCGATTCACCGGGATGCACTGGTGCTTCTCGGCGACTTCCTTGGGGACGAGCTTCACCACCTCGCCGTCGATGTCGAATTCCTTCAGGTTGATTGACGGAACGCCATACTGCTTCGACAGGAACTTGGTGAGCTCGGATTCCTCGATGAATCCAAGCTTGGTGAGGTGGTAGCCGATCCGGCCGCCCGCCTTCTTCTGCTCGTCCTGCGCCTTTTGCAGCTGCTGGAGAGAGATGAGGTTTTCGCGGACCAGAAGCTCGCCGAGACGTCCAGCCATGCCTTGCACCCCTCGCCGTTGAGGGTTTCGAGTCTAGGCGAGACTCGCAGGCAAAGCGAGAAAGCAGGCGATTCCTTTGGGGGTTTTTTGGGTCGGAAGTGCTCCGCGGTGCTACACGCCGAGCAGTCTCCGAGCCTGCATGACGTCCTGCGTTATCTGCGCCTTCAACGCCTCGATTCCCGGGAACCGCCGCTCCTCGCGGAGCCGGTGCACGAACTCCACGCGCAACCGCCGTCCATAGATGTCGTGCGCGAAGTCGAGCAGGTGGACTTCCAGCGACAGCGGCGGCTGCCCCGCGGCGCCGGCCAGTGCGACATCGGGACGAAACGTGGGATTGAGTCCGAGGTTCGCCGCCCCGGGGATGGCGGTACCCTGCTGATCGAGCAGCCGCGCGCGCACCGCGTACACGCCCACTGCCGGAAGAAGCTCGTTGGTCGTGCGGATGTTCGCGGTGGGCCAGCCCAGCTTCCGGCCGCGGCCAACGCCGCGAACCACGTCGCCGTCCAGATCGAAGGGGCGTCCGAGCAGCATGTTTGCAGCCTCGACGCGTCCTTCGAGCACGAACTCGCGCACCTTGGTGCTCGAGCAGACGAGGCCGTTGACCGCCACCGGCGGCACCACGTGGAGGCGGACGCCGCGCCCGGCGAGGGAATCGCGCAGCGTGTCGGCCGTTCCGGCGCGCGCCTTCCCATAGGTGAAGTCGTGGCCGACGACGACTTCGGCGACGCCGGTGGCGACGACCATCTCCACGAACCGAAGCGGCGGCGTGGCCGCGAAATCCGCGTCGAACGGCTGCTCGACGAGATCGGTGATGCCGCAGGCTGCGATCAGCTCTCGCTTGCGCGGCCTCTCGCAGATGAGTGGCGGCGCGTAGGCGGGCGCAAGCAGCCGCGCCGGGTGCGGCTCGAACGTCAGCGCGCAGGCCGGACCCCGCGCGTCGCGCCGCGCTACCGCAAACAGCGCCTGGTGCCCGAGATGGACGCCGTCGAAGTTGCCGATCGCCACCGCGCTGCCTTTGAGCGCGCCGGTCGCCGCCGCCAGCCCGGGGTGGATGCGCATCGAGGTGGCTTGCGCGGTCAAGGCGAGCGACGCCTTGCACGTGGGGGAACGAGGTCCGCGGGTCCGAACGCGTCGGGGAGGAGGCCGGCGAGGGTTGTGGTGACGCTGCGGCCGCCACTTGCGGCGTAAATCACCGGTGTTCCAGGGGCGCAGAACTCGGCGAGCACCTGGCGGCAGCCGCCGCAGGGCGGCGCGGGCCGTCCTTGGCCGGCGACGACCGCAACCGCGTCGATGCTGCCGAACCCCCCGGCCACCGCCATGGCCACCGCGTTGCGCTCGGCGCAGACGGAAAGTGGATACGAGCTGTTCTCCAGGTTGCCGGCGGCGAAGATCCGGCCACCCGCCAGGACGGCGGCGCCGACCTGGAACCCGGAATACGGCGCGTAGGCCCGCAGTCGCGCGCGTGTTGCGGCCCGCAGCAGCGCCGGCAGCCGGGAATGCGCTCCTTTCACGGAGCGAAGCATAGCGGAGCGCCCTGCGGCGGACAGTTTCATCGCAGCGCGCCGCGCGCGGGGACGGCCGCGAAAGCGCGGGGAACGAAGGCGCAGAGAAGATCGATGAACTTGCCCTCCGCCGCGCGCGCCACCTCCACCACTTCCTGGTGCGTCAATGGGTGCTGCGAGATGCCCGCGGCGAGATTGGTGATGCAGGAGATGCCAGCCACTGGAACACCCATGTGGGCGGCCGCGATCACCTCCGGAACGGTGCTCATACCGACTGCGTCCGCGCCGAGCGTCCGGGCCATGCGCACCTCGGCAGCCGTCTCGTAGCTTGGGCCGTTCATCTGGAGATAGACGCCGGCGCGCAGGGTCTGCCCGACGCTGCGGGCGGCCTCCTCCAGCGCGGTCGCCAGCCGCGCATCGTAGGCATGGGTGAGGTCGGGAAATCGGGGACCGAGCCGCTCTTCGTTTGCGCCGGTGAGCGGGTTGCGGCCGGTGAAGTTGATGTGATCGGTGATGCGCATCAGATCACCCGGGGCGAACGACGGATTGCAGCTGCCCGCCGCGTTGGTGACGATCAGCGCGCGCACCCCGAGTGCGCCGAGCACCCGCGCCGGGAGCGCGACCGTTGCGGCGTCATGCCCTTCGTACCCGTGGATGCGCCCTTGGAGGACGAGGATCGAAGTCGGTGCGAGCTTTCCATACACCATCCGGCCCTTGTGGCCGGGGACGGTCGCCGGCGGAAATCCAGGGAGTTCGGCGAACGGCAGCGCCCGGGCGTCCGTGAGAGCGTCGGCGAATGCCCCAAGTCCCGATCCGAGCACGACAGCGACCGGCGACTCTGTTTCGGGCAGGCGGAGCCCCTTCCGCGCGACGCGGGCGCAGTCGAGGGCCAGCTCGGTCCACGAGGGCATCGGGCGCTGCTCTACCACGCCCACCGGAAGGCGTCCGACATTCCACGTGTTAAACAGGACCCATGCAAGCATTGCTCGAGATGCTGAAGACCGGCGGCGCGGTGATGGTCGTCACCAAGCTGATCATCCTGGCCGGGTCGATAGCGGCGGTGATCATCGGCATCGAACGCGCCCTCTTCCTGCGCGGGTTCTCGGCGAAGGCGCGCGAGCTGCACGAGCAGATCGTGCGGGCCCTGCTCCGCGGGGAAGCCTCCATCGCGCTCCATGAGACCGATCGATCGCACATCGCCACCGTGGCGCTCTACCGGGCCGCCTTCGACCGCGCGAACCGGCAGGATCGGATCGCGGACGCCGTCGACCGGGCCCGCCGCGAGGTGATTCAGGCGCTCCGCGCTCCCTTGTGGGTCCTCGGGACGCTCGGGGCGACGATGCCCTTCGTCGGTCTGTTCGGCACGGTCGTCGGCATCCTGGGGTCGTTCCGGCAGATCGGGATGACGGGACAGAGCGGCTTCGCCGTGGTGGCGCCGGCCATCTCGGAGGCGCTGATCACCACCGCCGGCGGCATCGCGGTGGCGGTCGAGGCAGTGATCCTCTTCAACGTCTTCCAGGCCCGCATCTCGAAGGAGGCGTTCGACCTCACCCTGCGCGCCGATGAGCTGACGGAAGTGGTGATCGACCACGCCGCGGACATCTCGGCCGCGATGCAAGCTCCTCGCCCGGCCCACGCGCCCCAGCCGGAGACGCGCGCGGCCATCGCCCAGAGTCACGCCTGAATGGCCTTCGCCGGACCTAGGCGCTCGCACCACCAGGACGAGGAGGAGTTCGGTCCCTCGGTCTTCAGCGAGATCAACATCACGCCGCTGACCGACATCTTCCTCGTGCTCCTCATCATCTTCATGGTCGGCAGCAGCATCGTGGTCGAGCAGGCGCAAGGCGGCGGAACCGGCGTCCGCGTCGATCTCCCGAAGGGCGCGGCGAAGGAGCTGCAAGCGCAGGCGCGAGACTTCCCCGTCGCGGTGCTGAAGGACGGGACGGTGGTCACCGAAGGGAAGGCCATCGACCTCGGCGCGCTCAAGGAGCGGTTCCAGAAGCTCGTGCGCGATGCGCCCGAGGCGCAGGTCATCATCCAGGCGGACGCCGGCGTCTCGCATGGGCGCGTCGTGGAAGTGATGGAAGTGGCGAAGATCGTCGGCGTGCAGCGTCTCGCCATCGCCACCGAAGCGCAGTAGCTAGGCTTCCGCTTCGGGTGGAATTCCCCGGGCGGCGGACTCGAGCACCGCTTCCAGCTTGACCAGGAGATCTTCGTTTCCGTCCTGCGAGTACAGGGACAGGTTGCGCTCGAATTCGGGGAGCCGGTCGAGAAATTCCGAGAGCTTCGCGTCGGTGATGTCCTCGGCGTAGAGTCCGTAGCCTTCCTTCTCCAGGTAGCGCGCGTTGAGGATCTGCTCGAATTGCTTCGCCACCGGTTCGGCGAGCATGGGTTTGTGCAGGTAGACGGCTTCTCCCATCAGCGTGAAGCCGGCGCTGGCCACGACGGCGCGCGCCGTGCGCAGATCCTCGATGAAGGCCGACTCGCTGAACGGGCGGTAGAGCAGGTTGCCGTCGCGCTCGTCCTCGCGCAGATCGCGGCGGATCCCGTAGACGCGGCACTCGATGCCGGTGCGCTTGAGCAGCTCGGGCAGCTCCTGATGCGTGGTGTACGTCTGGTAGACGAGCAGGTGCGATCCGCGCTCGCTTCGCGCGGCGAGGATCTCGGGCCGGAGGACCGGCGGGTGCAGCGAGGTGCGCTTCTTCCGGATCGGCGGCCGGAAGAACGTCGTGATCAGGTAGTGGTACGCGCCGGGCACCTTCGCCTTGATGATCCCCTTGGCGATCTGGAACGAGGCCTCGTGCCCAGCGATCACATCCCTTTCGTGCCGGCAGCGATTCACGATCTGCATGTTGTCGACGGAGATCACGGGGATGCCGTGGTTGACGCCGTACAGGTAGCTCCAGCTCTCGAAGTCGCTGATCACCGCGTCCGGTCGGAAGCCGTCGGCAATCTCGAAGTACGTCTTGATGTTCCGCGGCCATCCGCCGGTCAGGGCGCCCTTCACGTTCTCCAACAGCGTGCGGAAGTTCCGCACCTCGTTGTCCTCGGTGACGATGGTGAAGCCCCAAATCTTCTTCACCTGGAGATGATCGCTGGCGCGCTTCGCCAGATAGTCGTGGGCGCGGCCGGAGACCACCACCTGCACGTCGTGGCGCTGCACCAGCTCGTCGAGCACCACCCGCGACCGGATCGCGTGCCCCATCCCCTCGCCGACGACGCCGTAGAGGATTCGCATCGGTCAGCTCTCCTCGGCGATCCGCTCGAGCAGCAGCGGGCGATCCGGCGGCGCGGCGTCGGCGATGGCCACGGCTTGCCGGAACCGCGCCGCGCCAGCGTCGAGCAGCTCCTCGCTCGCCGCGTGCAGCTCGGCGAGCGTCTCTCCGGCCCGAACCGTGTCGCCCGGCCGTTTCCGCAGAAGGAGACCGGCGGCGGGATCGACGGCATCCTCCTTACGCGCGCGGCCTGCGCCGAGCTCCACCGCGGCGAGGCCGACGAGGCCGGCGTCCAGGGCCGAGAGCATTCCGGATCGCTCCGCGCGCACGTCGCGCCGGTAGCGCGGTTGTGGCAATCGCGCGGGTTCGTCCACCACCCTGGGGTCCCCGCCCTGGGCATCGACGAGCTCCGCGAATCTGCGCAGCGCGCTCCCGTCCGCGAGCGCGCGTTCCAGCCGCGCCCGGCCCCCGCTGGCTCCCGCCAGCTCGAGCATCTCGACTCCGAGCAACAAAGTGAGCTCGCGGACGTCCGCGGGTCCTGCCCCGCGCAGGATCTCGATCGATTCGCGGACCTCGACCGCGTTGCCGACGGCGTTGCCGAGCGGGAAGTCCATGCGCGTGAGCAGCGCCACGCAATCGCGGCCGACAGCGCGGCAGAGGTCGACCATCGTCTGCGCGAGCTCCCGCGCATCGGGCAGTGTCTTCATGAACGCGCCTTGGCCGACCTTGACGTCCAGCACCAGCCCATCGATGCCTTCCGCCAGCTTCTTGCTCAGGATGCTCGAGGCGATGAGCGGCACCGACTCCACCGTGGCAGTGGCATCGCGCAGCGCATACAGCTTGCGATCGGCCGGCGCGATCTGCGCCGTCTGTCCGATCAGGCAGACCCCCAGGCGATCGACCAGCTCGACGAAACGCGCGAGCGGAAGATCGACGCGGAAGCCGGGAATGCTCTCCAGCTTGTCGAGGGTGCCGCCGGTGTGCCCGAGGCCGCGTCCGGAGACCATCGGCACGCGCACGCCGCAGACCGCCGCCAGCGGAGCCAGCGGGAGGGAGATCTTGTCGCCGACCCCGCCGGTGGAGTGCTTGTCCACCTTGCGCCCGGGGATACCCGAGAGGTCGACCACCTGGCCCGAATGCAGCATCGCCTGCAGCCAATGCGGCAGCTCGGCGCGCGGGTCGAGGCCCCGGAAGAAGACCGCCATGAGGAAAGCCGACAGCTGCTCGTCTGCGATCTCGCCGGTGGTCGCGCCACGGACGATGAAACGCAGCTCTTCGGGATCGAGGGTGCCGCCATCGCGCTTCTTCCGGATCAGGTCGTAGGCGCGCATCCCGGCCGGCAGGGTGGCCGAACGTCGGCGAAGCGTCAATCTTGGAAGCCATGACCACGGATCTGCAGTGCCGGTGCGGACGCCTTCTGTACGTCTCCTCCCCTGGACGGGTTTCCACCTTCGTCCGCGAGGGATAGAACGCGTTCGTGACCATCGAGCCGGGACCGGGGGCGCAGGCGTATTCCGACGAGCTTCGCGCGCGTCTTTCGGGCGCCGTCGCGAAGCGCAGCCAGTTCCGAACCCGCCATCTTCGGGCGGATGGCACGCCGCAATGGACGAACCGCCTCGCGCTGGAAACCTCGCCCTACCTCTTGCAGCACGCGCACAATCCCGTCGACTGGCGCCCATGGGGCGACGAGGCGTTCGCCGAAGCGCGCGGCCTCGATCGGCCAGTGTTCCTCAGCATCGGTTACGCCACCTGTCACTGGTGCCACGTGATGGAGGAGGAATCGTTCGAGTCGCCCGACGTCGCCCGGATCCTCAACGAGCGTTTCGTCCCGGTGAAGGTCGACCGGGAGGAGCGGCCCGACGTCGACGCCATCTACATGCAGGCCGTGCAGATGCTGACGCAGCACGGCGGCTGGCCGATGAGCGTCTTCCTCACTCCCGACCGGAAGCCGTTCTTCGCAGGGACCTACTTTCCCGCGCGCGACGGAGAGCGTGGAGCGCGCTTTGGCTTCGCGACCATCCTCCAGGAGCTCGATCGGGTCTGGCATGAGGAGCGCGCCCGCGCCACACGCTCGGCGGAGCAGATCGCCGAGGCCGTCCAGCAGAGCCTGGCGGCGGATGCATCGACCGGGCTCCCGGAAGTGCACGTTCTGCATGGCGCGATGAGCTACTACGCCCAGGTCTTCGATCCTCGCGAAGGCGGCGTGCGGCGGGCGCCGAAGTTCCCCTCCAGCATGAACGTGCGCTTCCTGCTCCGCTACTGGAAGCGGACCGGCGACGAGCAGGCACTGACCATGGCCCGGCTCACGCTCGAGAAGATGGCGCTCGGCGGGATCTACGATCAGGTCGGCGGGGGCTTCCACCGGTACTCGACCGACGCGCGCTGGCTCGTACCCCACTTCGAGAAGATGTTGTACGACAACGCGCTGCTCGCCATCGCCTACACGGAGGCGTGGCAGGCCACGCAGGACCCGCTCTTCCTCCGCATCGCCTGCGAGATCCTCGACTACGTCGCCCGCGAGATGAGCGACCGCTCCGGCCCCTTCTGGTCGGCGACCGATGCGGACAGCGAGGGGGAGGAAGGGACGTTTTTCGTCTGGACGCCGGCGGAGCTTCGGGAAGTGCTCGGGAGCGACGACGGCGCGCGCGCCGCACAGCTGTTTCAGGTCACCGACGAAGGGAACTTCGAGGGAAAGAACGTGCTCGCGCTGGCGCGGGTGCCCGACGCAGACGACCTGGCCTTCCTCGAGCGCATCCGGCCGAAGCTGTATGCGGCCCGCGCCCGGCGGCCTCCACCCCTGACCGACACGAAGATCCTCACTGCCTGGAACGGATTGATGATCTCCGCCTTCGCGCGAGCCGGTCTCGCGTTTGCCCGCGAGGACTACGTCACCCGCGCTGCGCGGGCGGCGGATGCGCTCCTGGCGCTCCACGATCGCCCCGACGGTCTGCGGCGCACTGGACGGCATGCCGGCTTGCTGGAGGACTACGCGTTCCTCGCCGCCGCCGAAGTCGATCTGTTCGAGGCCACCGGTGAAGCCCGGTGGCTGTCGGCGGCGCGCAAGCTGCACGAGGTGCTCGCGCAGCGGTTCGCGCACCCCGAGGGCGGGTTCTTCCGCACGCCTGCGGACCACGAAGCCCTGCTCGCCCGCGAGAAGCCGGCCTACGACGGGGCGGAACCGACGGGAAATTCGGTCGCCGCGCTCACGCTCCTGCGGCTCGACGCGCTCACCGGCGAAGGGCAATTCCGCGCCCAGGCGGAAAAGCTGTTGCGCTCGTTTGGAGCCCTTCTCGCCGGCGCGCCGGCGGCGCTCGGGGAGATGCTGCTCTCCGTGGACTTTCTCCTCTCGGAGGCGTGCGAAGTCGTGCTCGTCCGGCCACGGGGAAGAGGGGATCGGGAGTTGGTCGACGTCGTGCGGACGCGGTTCTCCCCTTCGCAAGTGCTCATTCGCCACGAAGAGGGGAACGCGCCGGCGACGCCGCTCGCAGCGGATCGGCCCGCTCAGGCTGGCAAAGCCACCGCCTATGTCTGCGTGCGCGGCGCGTGCCAGCTTCCCGTGAACGAGCCGCAGCCGCTCGGCGCGCTGCTCGACCGCAACGCGCCGGCCGGAGCTACATCCTAGGCGGCATGCTCTTCGACTCCCTGCAGCTCCGCGACGTGATCCTCCGCAACCGGATCGTCGTCTCGCCGATGTGCCAGTACTCGAGCGAGGACGGATTTCCGAACGATTGGCATTTCGTTCACCTGGGCTCCCGGGCGGTGGGT
This sequence comes from Deltaproteobacteria bacterium, assembly GCA_005879535.1. Taxonomy (NCBI): domain Bacteria; kingdom Pseudomonadati; phylum Myxococcota; class Myxococcia; species Deltaproteobacteria bacterium. The sequence continues at coordinate 103,540 of VBKI01000082.1, forward strand.
GGCGCCGGGCTGGTGTTCACCGAGGCGAGCGCGGTGACTCCGGAGGGCAGGATCTCTCCGCAGGATCTGGGCATCTGGAAGGACGAGCACGTCGAACCGCTGGCGCGGATCGCCCGCTTCATCGAGGCACAGGGAGCTACGGCGGGGATGCAGCTTGCGCATTCCGGGCGCAAGGCGTCCACGCAGCAGCCGTGGAAAGGGAGCCGCGTCCTCGCGCCGGGTGAAGACGGCGGCTTTCGTCCGATCCTGGCGCCGAGCCGGATCCCGTTTCGCCCCGAGGACCCCGTGCCCGAGGAGCTCGATGCGCGAGGCATTGCCCGGATCGTCCGGGCATTCGGCGACGCCGCGGAGCGCGCGTTTCGGGCGGGGTTCCGGGCTTTGGAGCTGCACGCTGCTCATGGATACCTGCTGCACGAGTTCCTCTCCCCGCTTTCGAACCGGCGCGCCGATGCTTACGGCGGGTCATTCGAGAACCGGATCCGCGTCGTGCTCGAGGTGGCCGAGTCAATCCGGGCGCGGTGGCCCGAGCGATATCCCCTCTTCGTCCGCATCTCGGCGACGGACTGGGCGGAAGGCGGGTGGGAGATCGAGCAATCCGTCGAGCTCGCGCACAGGCTCGCTCTCCTGGACGTCGACCTGGTCGACTGCTCCTCGGGCGGGCTTGTGCCCGGCGCGAAGATCCCGATCGGTCCAGGCTACCAGGCGCCGTTCGCCGAGCGCATCCGCCGAGACGTCGGCATCAAGACGGGCGCGGTAGGAATGATCCGCAGCGCGGAACAGGCGGAGCACGTGCTGCGCACGGGGCAGGCGGATGTCGTCGTCCTCGCCCGCCAGCTCCTCCGGGATCCGTACTGGCCGTTGACCGCAGCGCGGCAGCTCGGCGCGACGGTGCGCTGGCCGCCGCAGTACGAGCGGGCGCGGGACTGATCGACGAGTCTGTGTCGAGGGATTTCCGCCGGGTTCCCAGACGGCGAAGGCGTGGCCACCCTGCCCGGAAAGGAGGAACTGATGGGTATCGGCAAATTGACAGGAACGATTCTCGCGGCGGGCGCCCTGGCGGCGGCCGGCGCTCTGGCGCAGACGGGCGGAGGTACCGGCTCTGGTTCCGTCGGCGGCACGGGCGGGACCACCGCGGGCACGTCCACGGGCACCGCGGGTTCGGGCACGGGCACGGGCAGCGCGACAGGCGCAACCGGCACGGCCACGCCCGGCACCACGGGTGAGGACACGCGCTCCGGCGCGACGACCACCCCGAACACCGGCGTGAGCGCGAGTGGAAGCGCGACGACGGGGACGCCCACGGACAACTCGGCCACGACAGGGACCTCGACGGACAATTCGGCTACGACGGGCTCGTCGACGAGCACGTCTCCGAACAGCACCTCGTCCACGAGCACTTCTCCGACGACCGGCTCGTCCACGAGCACCTCTCCGACGACGGGCTCGTCCACGAGCTCCTCGCCGAACAGCGGGATGGGTACGAGCTCGAGCAGCAGCGGCAGCATCGGCTCGAGCACCTCGCAGTCGGGTTCGGTGGGCGCGGGCGCATCGATGGACGCCGGGCTCGACACCTCGAGCACGCCCAGCACCAACACGACGAACAACCCTTCGGATTCGCAGAATCCGAAATAGCGGCAAGACATGATCGAACCTCCGGGTCCGGTGTGGTAGGAGCGCCGGACCCGGAGGTTTCATGTTTCTTCTCGTCGCGCTCCTCGTCGCCAGCCCCGTCGCAGTGAAAGCCGCGCGCCTGTTCGACGCGACTGCGGGCCGGATCGTCCAACCGGGCCTCGTCGTGGTCGATGGAGATCGGATCGCGCAGGTCGGCGGTCTCGCGCCGCCCGGTGCGCAGGTGATCGACCTCGGGGATGCCACGCTGCTCCCAGGACTGATCGACGCGCACACGCATCTCACGGCGGAGGCGGGCCCGAGCTGGTACGGCGACACCATGGAAGGGATCCTGCGCTCGCCGACGGAGCAGGCCCAGTATGCCGCTGAGTACGCGCGCCGCACGCTCGATGCAGGCTTCACCACCGTGCGCGATCTCGGCGCGTGGGAGTTCCTCGATCTGGGCTTGCGCAACGCCATCCAGGGCGGGGCGGTTCCCGGGCCGAGGATGATCATCGCGCTGAACGCAATCGGTTCCCGCGGAGGACATGCAGACCTCGACCCGTTTCCACCCCACCGGGTGCCGCCGCTCGGAATCGAGCGGGGTATCTGCAACGGACCCGAAGAATGCCGGGCGGCGGTCCGCTGGCAGATCAAGTACGGCGCCAACGTGATCAAGTTCGTGCCTTCCGGAGGCGTGCTCTCGCTCAGCGACCCGGTCGACAACCCGCAGCTCACGCAGGCGGAGATGGACGCAATCGTCCAGGAAGCCCATGCCTGGGGACGCAAGGCGGCGGGCCACTGCCACGGCGATGCCGCGGCGAAGCGCGCGATCCAGGCCGGGGTGGACTCCATCGAGCACGGGACCTTCCTCAAGGCCGACACGCTGGCGCTGATGCAGAGGAAGAACGTCTTCCTCGTTCCCGGTCCGATCCACGACCCGGCAGGACCATCACCCGACATCGGGAAGAAATTTCCTCCTGCCATCGTCGAGAAGATGCTCGCGTCCGGCAAGGCCTGGCCCGAGATGATCCGGAACGCGCAGAAGGTCGGCGTCCGCATCGCCTTCGGGAGCGACGCGGGCGTCGAGCTGCACGGCAAGACCAATCCCGAGCAGCTCACCTGGCTGGTGCGCTGGGGCTTCACGCCGGCCCAGGCGCTGCAAAGCGCCACCGTGAGCGCCGCGCACCTTCTCGGGGTCGAGGCCGGCTCTCTGGAGCGCGGCAAGCTCGCCGACGTGATCGCGGTCGCGGGAGACCCCGTTCGCGACATTGCCGCGGTGAAGAACGTCACCTTCGTGATGAAGGGGGGCCAGGTCTTCCGCAACGGACGTCCGCCTCCGCCGCCAGCGCGGCTCGCGCTCCGCGCGGCGCGCCTGTTCGACGCCGCGGCTGGTGCGTTGGTCGAGGGCGCCACCGTGGTCATCGAAGGCGACCGGATCGTCGCCGTCGGACGCGGCGTGCAGGTGCCGTCGGACGCGAAGGTGATCGATCTCGGCGACGCGACCCTGCTTCCCGGCCTGATCGACGCGCACGTCCATCTCACCAGCGAATCGCAGGACGACTTCGCCAAGGCCTTCGTCGAGAACCTGATGACGTTCCCGACGGAGCAGACGCTGAAGGCCCACGCCTACGCGAGCCGGACGCTTCTCGGCGGGATCACCACTGCGCGCGTGCTCGGCGCGCACGATCTCACCGACCTGGGCCTGAAGCGCGGCATCGATCTCGGGTTCGCCGAGGGTCCGCGGCTGTCGATCGCGGAACACCCGATTGGAAGCCGGGGCGGACACGCCGATGGATCGCATGCTCCCCCGGGCCATTCGGTGCCGCCAGGCGTTCCGGAAGGTATCTGCGCTGGCGCCGATCAGTGCCGCGACGCGGTCCGCTGGCAGCTCAAGTACGGCGCCGACGTGATCAAGTTCATGGTCTCGGGGGGCGTCCTCTCGCTCACCGATCCCGTCGACGTCCCGCAGCTCACGCCCGACGAAGCCACGGCCATCGTCTCGGAGGCGCATGCCTGGCACCGCAAGACCGCCGCTCATTGCCATGGCGACGCCGCCGCAAAGGTCGCGATCGCCGCGGGCGTCGACTCCATCGAGCACGGTTCGTTCCTCAAGGAGGACACGCTCGCGGAGATGAAGCGGCGGGGCATCGTCTATGTCCCGACGCTGATGGCCGTCGAGGACGTCGAGCGGCGCGCAAAGGAGAACAAGCTGCCCCCTGCCATCGCGGCGAAGGCGCTGGCGGCCGCAGGATCGCTGGCGAAGACGTTCCAGGCGGCGGTGCGGCTCGGCGTGCCCATTGGAATGGGAACCGACAGCGGCGTCTCGCACCATGGCTTCAACGCGCACGAGATCACGCTGATGGTGAAGAACGGGATGGCCCCGGCGCAGGCGCTCCAGGCAGCGACGGTGGTGGACGCGCGGCTGCTGCAGATGGAAGACCGCATCGGCAAGCTCGCGCCGGGTTACCTGGCAGACGTCATCGCCGTTCCGGGGAACGTCCTCGACAATCCGTCGGCCGTCGAGCGGGTCTCGCTGGTGATCAAGGGCGGGCGCGTGGTGAAGCAGCCCTGATACAGTGCGGGTCGATGAAAGGACTCGCGCTGTGCTGCTGCTTCCTCGCGTTGCTCGGTTGCCGGAAGAAGCAGGTCCCGCGCACGATGGGCCTCGCGCTGGACGTGGGAGGCCGCGGCGATCAGTCCTTCAACGACGGCGCCTTGCGCGGGCTCGAGGTCATGGCTGCCGGCCTCCGCTACACGGCGCGCGGATACGAGCGCCTCGGGGAGGAGGAATACCGCTCGATGCTGGCGCCGGATCTGCGCGGCCAGCCGTACCCTCACCTGGCCATCCCGCCGCCGCTGGTGCTCTCCGGCAAGGCGCAGGAGGACTACGAGCCGAACCTGCAACTCCTCGTCGATCAAGGCGCGGAGCTGGTCATCGCCGTCGGGTTCATGATGGAGCCCGCAACGCGGTCGGTGGCGGCGCGCAACCCGAAGACGCGCTTTCTCCTCATCGACAGCCCCGTGCTGGACGCGTCCGGCAAGCCGACCACCGCCCCCAACGTGCGCTCAGTCGTCTTCCGCGAGCATGAAGGCACGTTTCTCGCCGGAGCGCTCGCCGGACGATTGACGCGGTCGAAGGTAGGATTCGTCGGCGGAATGCAGCTCCCTCTGATCCGAAAGTTCGAGACCGGGTTTCGCGCGGGCGTGCGACAGGTGAATCCGGCGGTGGAGATCCTCGTCGCGTATACGGGCACGTTCGACGACGAGCGGAAGGGAATCGAGGTGGGGCATGACCTCTACCGGCGCGGCTGCGACATCGTGTTCCACGCCGCGGGTCTCGACGGACTCGGCGTGATCAAGGCGGCGCAGCAGGCGGGAAAGCTGGTGATCGGCGTCGACAGCGATCAGTCGCACGTCGCGCCCGCGAACGTCCTCACCAGCATGGTGAAGCACGTCGACGTGGCCGTTTATCTGGCGGTGAAAGACGTGCTCGACGGGAAGTTTTCCGGCGGCGACGTGGTCCTCGGGCTCGCCGAAGGCGGGGTTGGCCTGGCGCCGATCGGACCGATGATCAGCGGAGCCGAGCGGGCCGCCGCAGTGGTCGAGCTGGACCGGCTTCGCGCGCAGATCGTCGCCGGCCGGTTGGCCGTCCCGGCAACGCTCGAGGATCTGGCGAAATCCGCGGCGGCCAGGCAGTGAACGCGCTCGAGCTCCACGGCATCGTCAAGCGCTTCGGCCCGGTGACCGCGCTGGACGGCGTTTCTCTCGCGATGGCGCCCGGAGAAGTCCTGGCGCTCGTGGGCGAGAACGGGGCCGGCAAGTCGACGCTGGTTTCCGTCGCCTGCGGGCTGTACCGCGCCGACGCCGGGACGGTGAGCGCTTTCGGACGGCAGCTGCCGCCGGGCGACCCGCGGGCGGCGATCGACGCCGGGATCGGCGTCGTCTACCAGCACTTCATGCTGGTCGGACCGCTCACGGTCTGGGAGAACGCCGTCCTGGGACGGGAGCCGAGGCGCCTCGGCTTCATCGACCGGCGTCGATCCCGCCGCGAGGCGGCCGACGTTGCGGCCAGGCTCGGGCTCGCCATCGACGTCGACGCCCGCGTCGAGACGCTATCGGTCGCCGCGCAGCAGCGCGTCGAGATCCTCAAGCAGCTCTGGCGCGGCGCACGCGCTCTCATCCTCGACGAGCCGACTGCCCTGCTCTCACCCCAGGAATCGGCCGAATTGATGCGGACAGTCCGCGCGCTCGCGGCCGAGGGGCGTGCGGTACTCTTCATCTCGCACAAGCTGCGCGAGGTTCTCGCCGTCGCCGACCGGATCGCCGTCATCCGCCGAGGCAACATTCTCAGGGCAGCGGCGCCGCGCTCGAGGACGGACACTGCCGCTCTGGCCGACCTGATGATGGGGGGTGCGCCCGCCGTCGTCGCCAGATCGTCGCCGTCACGGATGCTCCCGCAACCCGGGATCGTGCTGCGCGCCCGCGAGCTGACCTGCTCTTCCGACCGGGGCTTGCCAGCCCTTCGGGGCGTCTCCTTCGACGTCCGGAGCGGAGAGGTCGTCGGCGTCGCCGGCGTCGACGGCAATGGCCAGACCGAGCTTGCGGAAGCGATCGCAGGACTGCGATCCGCCGGCGGCCTGCTGTCCCTGGACGGCGACACGTCTTTCCACCGGAGCCCGGCTGCTGCTCGCCGCGCGGGCATGGCGCACCTGCCGGAAGACCGGCGGCGCCTCGCGCTCTGCGGCTCCCTCAGCGTCGAGGAGAACCTTGCCCTCGGGCACCACTCTTCGCCTCCATACGCGCGCGGGTTCCTCATCGATCGCCCCGGCCGCCGCGCGATGGCACAGAGGTTGATCGCAGAATTCGACGTCCGCACGCCGGATCCATCCGCGCGGGCGGCAGATCTCTCCGGCGGCAACCAGCAGAAGCTCGTCGCTGCACGGGAGCTGTCCGGAGGTCCCCCGCCGCGCCTGATCGTGGCCGTCCACCCGACGCGCGGCCTGGATCCCCGGGCGAGCCGCCGCGTGCATGAGGCGCTCTTCGCGGCACAGCGAGGCGGGGCGGCGATCCTCGTCGTCTCCCTCGACCTCGACGAGCTCCGCGAGCTGTGTCACCGCATCCTCGTCCTCTTCGACGGGCGCATCGCCGGCGAGGCAGCGCCGGATGCCAGCGACGAGCAGCTGGGCCGGATGATGTTGGGCCAGGTGCCCGCGGTTGCCTGAGCTCCGCACCCGGCTCTTCGCGCCGGCGCGCGACCCGCTCTGGGGCGCGATCGCCGCGCTTCTCGTCTCGCTTCTGGTCAGCTTCCTCGCCATCGCGGTTTCCGGAAGGGATGCCGTCTCGGGATTCGCCGATCTGGTCTCCGGCGCCTTCGGAGGGATTGGTCCGCTGGGCGAGACCGCCATCAAGTCCGCCGTCCTGATCCTCACCGGGCTTTCGGTGGCGGTCGCCTTCACCGTCGGGCTGTTCAACATCGGCGCCGAGGGTCAGCTCATCTGGGGCGGGCTTGCCGCCGCGGTGGTCGGCCAGATCGACGTCCCGGGAGCGATGGTCTGGAGCCTCGCGGCCGCGGCCCTCGCCGGCGCCCTGTGGGGACTGCTGCCGGGCTGGCTCAAAGTGCGCCGCGGCGTTCACGAGGTGATCAGCACCATCCTGCTCAACTGGATTGCCATTCATCTCGTGCAGGGGTGGCTCGTTCCGGGGCCCCTCGGCGCTCCCGGATCGGGAGCCACGGTGAGCGTCGCCGGGACGGAGCCGATCGTCGCCGCCGCCAGGCTGCCGCGACTCTTCTTCGGAAGTCGGCTCGATCTCGGATTCCCGCTCGCGTTGCTCGCCGCTGCCGCCGTCTGGTGGCTGCTGACGCGCACCTGGCGTGGCTTCGAGTGGCGAGCCGTCGGAACCGGCCGCGATGCGGCTCGCGCCAGCGGGGTTCCCGCGGACCGCCGCATCTGCGAGGGCATGGCTCTCTCCGGGGCCCTGGCTGGCCTCGGCGGCGCCCTGCTCATCCTTGGAACGGAGCACAAGTACCCGGGTGTCTTTCGAACCGGCTACGGCTTCGACGGCATCGCGGTCGCGCTGGTGGGCGGCGGAACGGCCCTGGGCACGACCGCCGCGGCGATCGTCTTCGGCGCGCTTCGCGCCGGAGCCACCCGCCTGCAGCTCGTCGGCATCCATCCTTCGTTTGCGGAGTTGACGCAGGGCCTCGCGGTGCTCCTGGTCGCGGCCCCTCGCCTGTTCCTGCCGCTGCTCGCGCGCCTGCGCGGACGCCCCGCTGCCGCGGCCAGCGATCCTCCGATTCCGACGGTGCAGCCGTGAACCTCATCCTCGACTTCGCGCCGCCTCTGGTGTTCGCCGCCTTGGGTGGCGTGCTCAGCGAGCGCGCAGGAGTCGTGAACATCGGGCTGGAAGGGATGATGCGCTTCGGTGCCTTCGCGGCAGCGGCAGGCTCGATCGTCTCGGGCTCCCCCTGGATCGGTCTCGCCTGCGGCGCGCTCGCGGGAGCTGCCGCTGCCGCAGTCCACGCCTTGCTGTCGTTGCGCTTCCGGGCCGACCAGGTGGTCAGCGGAATCGCGCTGAACCTGGTCGCGTTGGGGCTCGTGACCTACCTCTTGCAGTCGATCTTCGGATCGAGCGGCGTGAGCCCAAACGCGGCTTCGCTGCCTCGCGACGGCTTCGGACATTCGGCGCTTGCCTACGCGGCATTGATCGCGCCCCTCGTCTTCCATCTCTGGCTTTTGCGGACGCCAGCCGGACTGCGGGTCCGGGCGATCGGCGAGCATCCAATCGCCACCGCTACGCTCGGGATTCGCGTGCTGCGCCTGCGCGCGGCGTGTGTCCTCTCCAGCGGCGCCCTCGCCGGCATCGGCGGCGCGACGCTCTCCGTCGGGATCCTCGGCCAGTTCGATTCGCGCATGCCCGCCGGGCAAGGATTCATGGCCCTGGCGGCAATGGTCTTCGGAAGATGGACTCCGCTCGGAGCGGCGGCCGCGGCATTCCTGTTCTCCGCCGCGGAGGCGCTGCAACGGCAGCTTTCGTTCTCGCTGCATGCCGCCGATCTGCGCCTGGAAGGAATCTTCCTTGCCCTGCCTTATGCGCTGACGCTGCTGCTGCTCGCTTTGCGCGTCGGCCGCACGCGTGCTCCTGCCGCCGACGGCGTCCCATACGACCCCGAGGACCAGGCCGTTCAGCCCTGACCGACGCGCACGTTCTCGCCTTCCAGCTCCATCACACGCTGCCGCCAGAACTCGGGCCAGGCGATGCTCCGCATGGTGGCCATCTCGACGCAGACGATGACGGTCTCCGCGGTCACCGGCCGCAGGCCGGTATCGATGTTGTCGACGATGTACTCGAGTCGCGCGCTCCGGTTTCCCAGATGCGCGGTGCGCACGCGGATCGCGAGAGCGTCGTCGAAGCGCGCGGGGGCGAGGTAGTCGACGACCCCCCGCCGGACCACCGCCTGCACCGGTGAACGCGAACCCCCTTCGAGCATCAGGCCGAGGTAGCGCAGGTACTCGATCCTCCCGAGCTGAATGAGGTTGAGCCAGCTCGCGTTGCCGACGATCCCCTGCGCGTCCACTTCGTCGTAGCGCACGCGGTGCCCGTGGCTGAAGCGGAACAGCTCCTCGAGCAGCGGCCTGGGCGCCGTCTCGCGGGGCTCGTCCGTCATGTGATTGCCTGCAGGAAGCTGCTTCCGCGCGCCGCCGTGAGGCCGAAGTATTCCGCCACCGTCGCTCCCAGATCGGCGAAGCTGTCGCGCGTCCCGAGATCCGCGCCGGTCGCGCGCCGCGGCGAATATGCGAGCAAGGGAACGTACTCGCGGGTGTGGTCGCTGCCGGGGAAGGTCGGATCATTGCCGTGGTCCGCGGTGAGCACCAGCAGATCGTCTTTGCGCAGCTGCGAGGCGATGGAAGGGAGCGCGGCGTCGATCTCCGCCAGCGCACGAGCGTACCCGTCGGGATCCCGCCGATGGCCATAGAGCATGTCGGTATCGACCAGGTTGACGAAGAGGAAGCCCGGCAGCATCGACTTCAGCATTTCCGCGGTCCTGCGCAGTCCGTCCGCATTTCCCTCGGTGTGCACCGACTCGGCGATGCCTTGGCCGTCGTAGATGTCGGGGATCTTGCCCAGCCCCACGGTCCGCACGCCCTTCTGCGACAGGCTATCCAGGACCGTTCCCTTCGGTGGCGGCTGCGAGAAGTCCCGGCGATTGTAGGTGCGCTTGAACCTTCCCTTCGCGTCGCCGACGAACGGCCGCGCGATGACGCGCGCCAGCCCATAGCGCTTGCCGACGGAACGAGCGGCGTCGCACCAGGCGTACAGCGTCTGGAGCGGGACCTTCTGCTCCTGCGCGGCGATCTGGAAGACGCTGTCCGCGCTGGTGTAGACGATGGGCATCCCGGTGCGGAGGTGCTCCTCGCCCAACTCGTCGAGGATGACGGTGCCGCTCGCCGGCCGGTTGCCGAGGAAGCCGGGCGCCCCGGAGAGGCGCAGCCATTCGTCCATCAGCTCCTTCGGGAATCCGCGCGGGAACGTGGTGAATCCGCGCTGCAGCACCACCCCCATCATTTCCCAGTGCCCGGTGGTGGTGTCCTTGCCCTGCGACTGCTCCGCCATGCGGCCGAAAGCAGCACGCGGGGAATCGGTCCGCGGGCAGCCGGCGATCCCGGTAATATTGCCCAGCCCCCATGACTGCAGATTCGGAATCCGGAGTCCGCCGACCTTCCGGGCGCAGTTTCCCACCGTGTTCGCGCCGGCGTCGCCGTACGTTGCAGCGTCCGGGAGCTCGCCGGCGCCCAGGGAATCGATCACGATCGCAACGAAGCGGCCCATCTACTCTCCAGTGACGATCGCGACGCTGGCGCTGGTTCCAAGCCGGTTCGCGCCTGCTTCCAGCATCCTGCGCGCGTCGGCGGCCGTCCGCACGCCGCCACTCGCCTTGACGCCGAAGTCGTCGCCGACCACTTGTCGCATCAACGCGACGTCTTCGACCGTGGCTCCGCCCGGGCCGAATCCGGTGCTGGTCTTGACGAACGCCGCGCCGGCCGCTTTCGCAAGCGCGCATCCGATCACCTTCCCGGAATGGTTGAGCGCGCCGGTCTCCAGGATCACCTTGACCGGACGCGGTCCTGCCACTGCCACGACCGCGCGAATGTCGGCTTCCACGTAAGCGTAGTCCTTCGCCTGCAGCCGGCCGACGTGCAGCACCATGTCGATCTCCGCCGCGCCGGCGCCGATCGCTTCCTGGGCCTCGGCAACCTTCGCCTGCGTGCTCTCCGTGCCGGAGGGAAATCCCACCACCGCAATGGGCCGGGTGCGGCAGCCTTCGAGCAGGCGGGCGCACAGCGCGACCTTGCGCGCCGTAACACAAACCGTGGCGAATCCGTAGCTGCGCGCCTCGTCACAGAGCCTGATCAGGTCCTCGCGAGTGGCGTCGGGTCTGAGCAGGGTATGGTCGATGTACGTCGCCAGATCCCGGTTGCTCCCGATGACGGGCCGATCGGCCATGGCAGCGCGCGTTGTACCATGGGGATCCCGTGCGCGCCCTTCTCATCGCCCTGCTCTCCGCGGGCTGCTGCGAATTCTCCGGCCCGCGCTGGCACGGCCGCGTCAGCGACCATTTCGACGGCCAGAGGTTCCACAACCAGATCCCCGGCGAATCGTCGCTGGCGGAGATCGCGCGCTGGCGCCGCCAGCGGCTCCCGGGCGCCTGGCCCGAGTACGTCGATGCCCCTCCCGCGCCCGCGCCGCCGATCCGTGTCAGCGAGGGCGAGCTGCGCATCACCTTCGTAAACCACGCCACCGTGCTGGTGCAGATGGACGGGCTGAATGTCCTCACCGATCCGATCTGGGGCGACGTCGCCGGACCGGTGCCCTACCTCTCGCGCAAGCGAAGGAGGCCGCCGGGAATCCGATTCGAGGATCTGCCGCCCATCGACGTCGTCCTGATCAGCCACGATCACTACGACCACATGGACATTCCCACGCTGCAGCGTCTCTCGGCGCAGCACCGGCCGCGGTTCGTCGTCGGCCTCGGCCAGGCGGCGCTGCTGGCCAGCGTGGGACTTCACAGGGTCACGGAGCTCGATTGGTGGCAGTGGACGCGAATCGGCGGAGTCCGCATCTGGGGCGTCCCGGCGCGCCACAACTGCCGCCGCGGCGCCTGCGACAGGAACGCGCGCCTCTGGCTTGGCTTCGTGCTGCGGTCGAGCTCCGGCGACGTGTACTTCGCGGGCGATACCGGTTATGGGCCGCACTTCCAGGAGATCGCCGAGCGCTTCGGCGGCCCGCGCGTTGCGCTGCTTCCCATCTCGCCGGGCTTGCCACGGCGCCTGTTCGGAACGGTGCACCTGGATGCCCGCGACGCAGCGATCGCGGCGCGCACGCTGCAGGCGAAGGTGTCGATCCCCATCCACTTCGGCACCTTCGCGCAGGGTGACGAGGCGGACGGAGAGGCGGAAGCGAAGCTGCGCCATTCCTTGCGGGAGCCCGGGAGCGCGCGGTTCGTGATCCTGAAGAACGGCGGATCCTTTACCAGCTCACCAGCGGGGGGAGGCTCATGAAGATGGCGTCGACGTTGCCGCCGCTCTTCAGGCCGAAGAGAGTACCGCGATCGTAGATGAGGTTGAACTCGACGTACCGTCCGCGCCAGCGGAGCTGCTCGGCGCGATCGTCGTCGGTCCAGGGAAGCCCGCGACGGCGCTCGACGATGGGAACGTATGCCGGGAGAAACGCGTCGCCGACGCGCTCGACCAGCTCGCGTTGCTCCTTCCCGCGCAGATAATCGAAGAAGATGCCTCCTACCCCGCGCTCGGCGTTGCGGTGGGCGATGAAGAAGTACTCGCGCGCCCATTGCGAGAAGCGCGCGTACCGTTCCGCCCCGCAGGTCTGCTGCAGCACGCCGTGGAAGTGCGCGGTGTCCTCCGGGAAGGGCCGGAACGGCGTCAGATCCATGCCGCCGCCAAACCACGCCGAATCGCCGGCTTCCAGATAACGCACGTTCATGTGGACGATGGGCACGAACGGATTCTTCGGATGCAGCACGAGCGACACGCCGGTGGCAAAGAAGGGCTTGCCGGTGATCTCTTCGGGGGTCGGGGGACGAACGTCATCCCCGCGCGCCGGCGGCGCCGCGCCGGGAGGCGCCGCCGGGAAGCTCGGCCCCTGCACTGCGGAGAAATTGCAGCCGGCTTTCTCGAACAGCTCGCCGCGGAGCTCGCTCATCTCTCCGCCGCCTCCGCCCGGGCGCTGCCAGGCGGTGCGGCGGAAAGTCGCCGCCGATCCCTCCAGCTCCTGGAGCCGCGCGACGATGCGGTTCCGCAGCTCGCGGAACCGCTGCTCAACCTCCTCGCGGAAGCCCTGCATGCGCCACTCCTATCATCCGCGCAGGGTTTTTTCGGAGCGGCTACTTCTGTCCGCTGACCGCCGCGCTGACTTCGGCAGCGAAGTCCTTCTGTTCCTTCTTCAGGCCCTCGCCCAGGGCGTACCGCGTGAAGCGGCGCACCTGCATGTTCTCGCCGATGATGGCGATGGCCGCGTTGATCTCGTCCTGGACCGAGCGCTTCCCTTCCGGGTCGCGGAAGAAGGCCTGCTCGAGCAGGCAGTACTCCTTGTAGAACTTCTCGATCTTCCCGGGGATGATCTTGTCGAGCATCGCCTCCGGCTTGCCCTGCTCGCGAAGCTGCGCGCGGTGAACGCTCTTCTCCTGATCGAGCTCCGCCGCGGGCACCTCTTCGCGGCGCAGCCACCTCGGATTGCTCCAGGCGATCTGCATCGCGATGTCCTTCACCAGCGCCTGGAACTTCTCGTTGCGGGCAGTGAAGTCGGTCTCGCAGTTCACCTCGACGAGCACGCCGATCTTTCCGCCCAGGTGGATGTAGGAACCAACCGCGCCTTCGGTCGCGCTCCGCCCCGCCTTCTTCCCGGCGGTGGCGAGGCCCTTCTCGCGCAGCCAGGTGATCGCCTTGTCGACGTCGCCCGACGATTCGACCAGCGCCTTCTTGCAATCCATCATCCCCGCGCCGGTCTTCTCGCGCAGGTCCTTCACCATCGCCGAAGTCACTTCTGCCATTGCGACCTACTCCTCCGTCTTCGCTTCACCGTCCGCCGGCGGCTCGCCGCCGCCCAAGGTCGGCTTGTGCTCCACGATCGGTCCCGGCGGCGGCTCGGTGTCGGCGCGCATCATCGGGCGGCGATCGCCTCCGCGCCCTCCGCGCGCACCGCCGCGACGTCCGTCGCGCCGTCCGCGGCGCTCGGATGCGTTGTCGCGGTCCTCGCTTTCCTCCGCCTCGGCCTGCGGCTCGCCGGCGTGGTGCGCCTGGTAGCGCGCCTTGCCCTCGATGGCCGCGTCCGCGATCTTGGCGCAGAAGAGCCGGATGGAGCGGATGGCGTCGTCGTTGCCGGGGATGACGTAGTCGATGCCCTCGGGATCGCAGTTCGTGTCGACCAACGCGACGATGGGAATGCCGAGGCGCGTCGCCTCGTGGATGGCGATGTGCTCCTTCTTCGGGTCGATCACGAAGAGACAACCCGGAAGCCGCGTCATCTCCTGGATGCCGCCCAGGTTCTTCTTCAGCTTCTCCATCTCGTTCTGGAGCAAGGCGACTTCCTTCTTGGGCAGCTTCTCGAAGGTGCCGTCGGCGGCCATCTTCTCCAGCGTCTTGAGCCGGTCGATGCCGCTCTTGATGGTACCACGTAGAACTGGCCGGACCGCGTCGCTTCCTCGACCACGGCATCCTGCGCCTGCTTCTTGGTGCCGACGAAGAGGACGGAGCCGCCGCGGGAGCAGACGTCGCTGACGAACTTGAACGCCTCGCGGGCCAGCTTCACCGTCTTCTGCAGATCGACGATGTAGATACCGTTGCGGGCGCCGAAGATGTACGGCTTCATCTTCGGATTCCAGCGCTTGGTCTGGTGCCCGAAGTGGACGCCGGCCTCGAGCAGCTGACGCATGGTGATGCCCTGCGCGGGCTGCATCGCCTGCTGCATGCCGGTGGCGTCGGCGCCGACCGGAATGGGCGCTGTGGGTGTGGGTGTGCTCGGCTCTATTGTCTCTGTCATCATCGTTTCTTCCTCCACCCCCGTCGCGCCAAAGCGGGCCCTTGCGGGAACCCCGCCCTGATCGGGAGGTGTGCGTATTTGTGGTGCGGAACAGCTGGACCCATCCGAAAAGATCCCCGGAAGGGAGCGGCGATCTAACAGGATCAGGGCCCACCACGTAGCGCGATTCTTCCGAGGCGAGAAAGACGTAGGAGGGTGCCAGCTCCGCGGGCTGCGCCGGCCGCTCCATCGGATATCCCTTGCCGAATTGCTCGTTCTTCTCCTTCTTGAACGAAGAGACCACGAGGGGCGTCCACACCGGCCCGGGTGCGACGCAGTTCACGCGGATTCCGCGCTCGATCAGTCCCTTTGCGAGGCCCTTGGTGAAGGCGACGATCGCTCCCTTGGTCGCCGCGTAGTCGAGGATGGCGGGGCTCGGATGGTACGCCTGGACGGATGCCGTGTTGATGATGACCGCGCCCGGCTTCATCCAACGCAGCGCGTGGCGGACCAGGTGGAACATCGCCTCGATGTTCACCGCGAAAGTCCGCCGGATCCGCTCCGCGTCGATGTCCTCGAACTTCTCGATCTGCTTGCCCTGGAACGCGGCGTTGTTGACGAGAATGTCGATGCGCCCGAATTCGCGGGCGGCGGCCTCGACCACGCGGGCGCACTGCGGCTCTTCGGCGAGGTCGCCCGCGACCAGGACTACGCGCCGGCCCGAGGCCTCGACCACGCGCTGGGTCTCGCGCGCGTCCTCGTGCTCGTTCCAGTACGCGATCACGATGTCCGCCCCTTCGCGCGCGAACGCGAGTGCGACGGCGCGACCGATCCCGCTGTCGCCGCCGGTGATCAGCGCCACCTTGTCCTTCAGGCGGCCGAATCCCTTGTACGAGCTCTCGCCGTAATCGGGGCGCGGCTCCATCGCCTGCTCGCTGCCGGGCGGCTGTTGCTCCTGGGGTGGAAAGGGCGGAGTCGGTCCCTTCTGCTTGGGGTTTGCCATGCGCGGAAGCTGCGCATGACGGTGAACGGCGGCATCGCTCGCGGGCGCGGGGCCGGCGTGGCCGATTCGGAGAGCTGGCCGTCGATTTCGGGGGAGTTCCAATGGCCCGAAAGCAGAGCCACCTGCTGGCCCTTGCTCTCGCCGCGATGTCGGCGGCGGGTTGTTCCTTCGTCTTCGTCAGGCCGACGCCGACGGTCTCGACCGGGTCGGGCGCGGTCGTCTGTGGCACGATGGTCGCCCCCGACCTCGACGTGTTCGCGACGCTGGGCCTGGCCCTCGGCGGCGGTATGGTGAACGGGGTTCGCCACGCCTTTTGCGAGACATCCGAGAACACCCGGCCATGCGGGAGCAATGTCCCCGCGTACATCCCCGCCATGATCGCTGCGGCTTCTTCGCTCTATGGCTTCTGGGCGGTGAGCTACTGCGAACGCGAGCTCGAGAAGCTTTCGAAGGACGCCGCCCAACCATTCCCGGCGAAAGCGGGGCCGTGAACTTGACCGTCGAGGGAAGCCGCGGATGCTGGAGGCATCTATGTCCGAAGACGGGAATCCGCGTTCGCTGGAAGGTCGCGTTGCGGCACTCGAATGGGAAGTCCGGCAGCTCCGGGGCGAGCTGATCCGGACGCAGGGCGCGGGCAGTCGTCCGTCCGGCGCGCCGCCGCCACTCGCCGCCGCCGCGGTCGAGGCCCGCTTCGATACGTCCGCTCCTGCACGCTCGACGGCGTCGTCGTCGCGACCAGCGGTCGAGGCACGTTCTGCATCGCGGGCATCGCCGCTCGACCTCGAGACGCTGGTCGGTCGCTACGGCATGCTCGGGCTCGCAACGCTGCTGGCGCTCGCCGCGATCGGGACGTTCGTGAGCTGGGCCGTCGCCCGCGGGCTGCTCGGGCCGACGACGCGCGTGGCGGTGGGCCTCGTCGCTGCCGCAGCGATCGCCGCCGCTGGCCTGAAGCTGCGTTCGCGCTCGCGCTCGTTCGGCGATAGCCTCCTCGCGCTGGCGCTCGCCGCTGTCCACGTCTGCGCCTGGGCGGCGGGGCCGTCGCTGGGACTCGTCCCGGCGCCGCTGGCCCTCGCGTTCTCCGCTCTGTCGTCCGTCGCGCTCGGCGCATTCGCACTCCTCGAAGCAGACGAGCCGCTCTGGTGCGTCGGGTTTGGCGGCGCGTGCGTCGCGCCGTTCGTCACCAGCACGGGCCAGGGGACGGCGCCCATGCTCGCGGCGTACGCCACCGCGGTTCTGGTGGCCGGCGGGTCGGGATTGGCATCGCGGCGCTGGTTCGTGGCCGGCCGCATCTTCGCCGCTGGAACGACGCTGTTCGTCGTCGCGCTTCTCGCAATGCCGGCGGCGCAGAACGCGCCGCTATTCGCCGTCGGGCTGCCTCTGGTGGTCGCCGGCTTCGCGGTTCTCCCATTCGCGCGCGGCGAAGTGCTGCGTCCGCGCTTGCGGACCATGGGGCTTCTCGCGGCGGTCGCATCGGTTCGTCTCGCCATTGCACCGCTGCAATGGATGGGAGCCTCCGGAGCGGCCATTGCCGTTGGGATCGCCGGGTGCGCCTGGCTTGTCCTCCTCGAGCTCTCCGACGGAGAACCTGCGGGCAGGCTGCTCGACGGTCTGGGCGAGTCCGAGGAAGGCCCGGCAGCGTGGATCGACGGCGCGGTCCTTCCGGGACTGTTCCTCGCCGCTCTGGGCATCGTTCTCGGTCGAGATGCGGCGCCTGCCTTCGGCGTCGCGGCAATCGTTCTGCTTGCGTCCGCCGCGCGGCGGTCGGAGGCGGTGCGCGATGCGCTCGCGGCGAGCACCTGGGCCGCGGCGATGACTGCGACGTGGCTGACCACCGGAACAGTCCCGACGCTCGCCGTATCGTCGCTGGCCTGGGCGTCGATCGTCCTCGTCTGGCTCGGACTTCTCTGGGTGCCGAGCGCGACCTGGATGTGGACCTCGCGTCTCTCGCTGACCGCCGTCGGCCTCTGGGCGCTGGCGCTCTTCGCGGTGCGGCCGCAGTACGAGCTCATTCCGCTGGCGTCCGTCGAGTCGGCCTCCGCCTTCGCGGTCGCGCTGGCCTGGGCCGCTGCGGCCCATGCGGCGCGGAAGGACGACGACGAATTTTCGCGATTCAGCGCGCGCGCAGGTCTCGGGGCGTTTCTCTTCCTCTGGGGCCATCACGAGCTGGTCCACGCCATCTCGCCGAACGCGTCGTCCTTGCTCCTGATCGGCTACTATGCCGTCACCAGCGTCGGGTTCGTCGGCTGGGGACGGGCGCGGCATTCGGCGCGTCTCCGGCGCATCGGCCTGGGCCTCGGCCTGATCGCCGCCTTCCTCGCTTTGCGGGGCGCGTGGCAATTGCCCTCCGCCGGCACGCGGATCGCGGCGTATCTGCTGGTCAGCGTCTTCCTGCTCGGGATCGCCTGGTGGTACCGGCAGCCTGACGAAGAGGCCATGCCTCAGACCGTTCACTGACTCGATTCGGGGTGTTCGGCGCGCCACGCCCTCAGGTCGCGGCGCACGAGCTTTCCCTGCTCATCGAGCACCTGTCGCCACGCCGTGCGGTGCGGCCGCATCGCTGCGGCGACTGCTTCGGCGACGAGCAGATTGCGGTACCACTTCGCGTTCGCCGGGACGACGATCCACGGCGCGTCCTTCGACGCGCATTTACCGATCGCGTCCTCGTAAGCCTCGGTGTAGTCGTCCCAGCGTTCGCGGTCCTTCCAGTCCTCGACGCTCAACTTCCAGGCGTCGTTCGGGTCCTTCTCGCGCTCGAGCAGCCGCTCCCTCTGCTCCTCCTTCGTGATGTGGAGGAAGAACTTGAGGACGATGCACCCGTCCTTCGCGAGAGTGCGCTCGAGCCCGTTGATCAAGTCGTACCGCTCCTTCCAGATTGCCGGCGCGACGAGCTTCTTCACTCGCGCGACCAGCACGTCTTCGTAGTGCGAGCGGTTGAAGATCCCGACCTCGCCCGCGCGGGGTGCGCGCTTGTGCACGCGCCAGAGGAAGTCGTGCTGCCCCTCCTCGGTCGTCGGCACGCCGAAGCTCGTCACCATGATCCCGCGCATCGCGCCCCTGCAGCACCATCAGGACCGAATGCGTGCGGGAGCCCCACATCAGGTCTTGTAGCTCGAACAGCTCGCTGCTCAGCTTGTCGAACCGATCCCGCGCCTCCCCCTTCTTCATCGAGTCGGGAGGATCGGTGGGAATGTCGTCCAGCTTGAGCTTCGCCGGCGCGTCGAACCTCTGGAGCTTCATCGCCTACTCGGCGGGTGCGCCGCCTTCCTCGAGCGGAAGGTGGCACTTCTTGTACTTCTTCCCCGACCCGCACGGGCAAGGATCGTTGCGGCCGACGCGCGGCCCGGCGCGAACGATGGGCGCCGTCTGGTTCTGCACCGCCGTGCCGCCCTGGCCACCCGACGCCGTCGGCGACTCGCCGTGGGTCTCGATCGTTTGCTGTTGCCGGCGCTGCGGCAGCGGCGGCAGCGAGGCAGAAGTGCGGCCCTGCGCCGGCTGCGGAGTGGCCGCTTGCTGCTGCACCGGCTCGACGCGCATCACCATCGCGATGGTGCTCGCGGCGATGCGGCCCTTCATGATCTGGAAGAGCTCGAAACCTTCCTTCTTGTATTCGATCTTCGGGTCCTTCTGTCCGTACCCGCGCAGGTGGATGCCCTGGCGCAGATGGTCCATCTGCAACAGGTGGTCCTTCCAGAGCTGGTCGATGGTGTTCAGGTAGAGCCATTGCGTGTACAGGCGGAAGTCGTCGCCGAGCGCCTCGAACTTCGTCTTCAGTTTCTTTTCGACGACGTTGAAGATGTCGAGCTGGAGCTTCTCCTTGTCAGGAGCGGCGCCCTCGAACCCCATGTCGACGTTGAACTGCTCGCGCGCGCGGACCTGGAGGGCCTTGGTGTCGAACTCGTCGCTCTTTCCGCGCGGGACCGCCTCGTCGACGATCTCGATGATCAGGTCTTCGAGGAGATCGTAGAGGTGCTCCTCCTGGTCCTTCCAGCCCACCACCCTCTCGTGGCGGGTCTTCTTCTTGGTCTTCGGGTCCTCGGTGAACCAGACGAGCGGAACGCCGGCGGCGGCAGCGAGCACTTCCTTGCGCATGCCGTAGATCGTCTTGCGCTGCTGGTTCATCACGTCGTCGTACTCGAGCAGGTTCTTGCGGATGTCGAAGTTCTGCCCCTCGACGCGCGTCTGCGCGCCCTCGATGGCCTTGGTCAGCCAGGGGTGCTCGATGGGCTCGTTCTCCTGGACCCCGAACGTATCCATCAGCTTGGCGATGCGGTCGCTGGCGAAGATGCGCATCAGGTCGTCTTCCAGCGAGAGATAGAACTTGGAGGACCCGGGATCCCCCTGCCGGCCGGAACGCCCGCGGAGCTGGTTGTCGATGCGGCGCGATTCGTGCCGCTCGGTGCCGAGGATGTGCAGGCCGCCGAGCGACACCACCTCGTCGTGCTCCTTCGTGCACTGGTCCCTGTACTTGGCGACGGCGCCGTCGTGGCGCTCCTTCCAGGCGGCGTACTCGGCGCGGTAGACCTGCTCCACTTCCGCGGCGGTCACCGGCGCGAATTTCCCGTCGCCTTCCGCCTTGGCCTTCTCGACGCGGGCCTGGACCAGCCGCCCCTCGATCTCCAGCGGATTCGGCTCCGCGCCGACCTCGCGCTTGGCGAGAAACTCCGGGTTGCCGCCGAGAAGGATGTCGGTGCCGCGGCCGGCCATGTTGGTGGAGATGGTGATTCGACCCTTGCGTCCGGCCTGGGCGACGATCTCCGCTTCCCGCTCGTGCTGCTTCGCGTTCAGCACGTCGTGCGAAACTCCGCGCTTCTTCAAAAGGCCGGAGAGCACCTCGCTCTTGGCGATGCTGACCGTGCCGACCAGCACTGGCTGCCCCTTCTTCCAGCGCTCCTCGACGTCGTCGCACACCGCCTTGAACTTCTCGCGCTCGGTCTTGTAGACGGTGTCCTGAAGATCCTTGCGGATGTTGACGCGGTTGGTGGGGATGACCAGCACTTCCAGCTTGTAGATCTGCGCGAACTCGGAGGCCTCGGTATCGGCCGTCCCCGTCATTCCCGCGAGCTTGGTGTAGAGGCGGAAGTAGTTCTGGAACGAGACCGTGGCGAGCGTCTGGTTCTCGTTCTCGATCTTGACGTTCTCCTTGGCCTCCACTGCCTGGTGCAGGCCGTCGCTCCAGCGCCGCCCCGGCATCAGGCGCCCGGTGAAGTCGTCGACGATGATCACTTCGCCGTCCTTCACCACGTACTCGTGGTCCTTGCGGTACAGCGTGTGCGCCCGCAGGGCCTGCTCGACGTGGTGCAGCGTCTCGATCTGTTCGGGGTCGTAGAGATTGGGGACGCCGAGCTTCCCCTCGACCTTCTCCACGCCCTCGTCGGTGAGCACCACCGAGCGCGCTTTCTCGTCGACGGTGAAGTCGCGATCGCGGACCAGGCCGGGGATCACCTTGTTGATCTTGTAGTACTTGTCGGTCGATTCCTCGGAGGGCCCGCTGATGATCAGCGGCGTGCGTGCCTCGTCGATGAGGATGGAGTCGACCTCGTCGACGATGGCGTAGTGCAGCTCGCGCTGGACGTAGTCGGCGAGGCGGAACTTCATGTTGTCGCGCAGGTAGTCGAAACCGAACTCGTTGTTCTGTCCGTAGGTGATGTCCGCGCCGTACTCCTTCTGCCGCTGCCGGTCGGTCAGGCCGTGCACCACGCACCCCACGCTCAGGCCCAGGTGCCGGTACAGGCGGCCCATCCACTCGGCGTCGCGCTTCGCCAGGTAGTCGTTGACGGTGACCACGTGCACGCCCTTGCCTTCGAGGGCGTTCAGCACGCAAGGCAACGTCGCGACCAGCGTCTTGCCCTCACCGGTCTTCATCTCCGCGATCATTCCGCGGTGCAGACCGACGCCGCCGATGAGCTGCACGTCGAAGTGACGCATCCCCAGCGCCCGCACGCTGGCCTCGCGGGTCAGCGTGAAGCAGTCGGGAAGGATGCGGTCGAGCGCCGCGGACTTCTGCAACTCCGGCGTGTCGGCCACCTCCTTGCGCCAGGCGCGCACCTGCTCGCGCATTTGCTCGTCCGAAAGCGACTTCGCCCAGCTCTCGCGCTCGTTCATGCGCGCGACGAGCGGCTGCATGCGCTTCAGCTCGCGCTGGTTCTTGGTGCCGACGATCTTGCGAAGAACGTAGTTGAACATGGTCTGCCCTGCGGAAAAGGGGGTGCGCGCAAAGCGCGCAAAGCGAACCCGGAGAAGCGGCGTGGCTCAGGCGGCGGGCGGGGCCTGGCTGGGCGCGGGGCCGGAGGGCGAGCGGAAGATCGACGGTGCGCGGACGGTATCTGCCCGCTGGACGCCGCGCTCGACGCACAGCCCCTTTGCGGCGGGGTTGTGCGCCACGCGGCCGCCATAGCTTTCGACGTGCTGGGCTACCGAGTCGGCGGAGACCGCCGCGGCGGCCGCGAAGGACGAGATCGGCAGCGCACCGGCGGGAGCGAGCCCCACCAGCACTGCCGCGCACGCCGCCGCCACTCTGCCGCGCATTCGAGGAAGCCTAAGGTTCCCCGCGCGCTTGTCAACCTTCAGCGAAGGGGATCACTCTTCAAGAATGAACTTGCGCGGGTTGTCCGCGACGCCGTTCACCCGGACCTCGTAGTGGACGTGCGGCCCGGTGCTGCGGCCAGTGTTCCCGACCGCCGCCACGAACTGTCCCCGCTTCACCTTCTCGCCCAACTTCACGTTGATGCTCTGGAGGTGGCCGTAGCGCGTCTTCAGCCCATAGCCATGGTCGAGTACGAGGACGTGCCCGTAGCCGCCTTCCTGGCCGGCGAAGACCACGGTCCCGTCGGCAGGAGCGCGCACCGGCGTCCCCATGCCGGTTGCGATGTCGATTCCTTCGTGCATCACGCGCTCGCCGGTGTACGGGTCGAGGCGGACGGAGAAGTCGGAGGTCACCCAGCCGCGGACGGGCCAGATCGACGGCGCCGATGCGAGCAAAGCCTGCTGGTCCTCGAAATAGCTCTTGAGCGCGCGCGCTTCCTGTTCCTGCGCCTTGACCTTCTTGTCCAGGCTGTCGAGCTGCTTGAGCAGGTCGGAGTCGTCGCCGGTTCCCGGCCTGGCGTCGCCGTCAGCGATCATCCGGCCCTCGCCGCCAGCCGCAGGCGGCCTGCCGGTTCCGACGGCGCCGATTCCGGCCTGTGCAGGCTCCGTGGCGATCCCGCCGCCAACGAACTCCGGCGCCATCTGCCCCATGTCCGGCTGCGCCATGGACAGCTTGCGGTCGGGGTCGTTGAGCGAAGTGATGTGGCGGAGGTTCGCATTGAGGCGCTTGACGCGGTCCAACTCGTCGTTGATGTGGGAAAACTTCTGCTCCGCCTCGCGCCAGCGGTTCTGCAACTCGAGATTCTCGGCGCGGATCAGCTCGTTTTCGGCCACCTTGCCGACCACCTGGAAGTAGTGGGCGAGCGCGCCGATCAGGGCCAGCACCACCACGCCGAACGCCAGGCCCACGCGCACGAGCATGCGGTGCTCGAGGCGAATCTTCTTCACCTTGGCGTCGCGATCCGGCACCAGCAGGATCGTGTACGACTTGTCCAACGAACCTCCGTGCGGCGGGAACCGATTTTCCCAACCGACCGCCCACGCGGTCGCTTCCCCGGCAAAATACAAACGGCAGGCCAGCGCGCCTAGCGGGGGAGCGTCGTTCAGTATCGGATGGCTAACGGGTGCGTCAAGGAATGCGCACCCACCTCGTACTACTCGATGCGCTGCACGGCGACGACGGTGATGTTGTCGTCGCCACCGCGAGAATTCGCGAGCTGGATCAAGAGGTCCGGCACTTGCGCAACGTCGGTGCGAACCACCGCGTCGCGGATCTCATCGGTGTCGATCAGGTTCGACAAGCCGTCCGAGCAGAGCAGAAATTTGTCGCCGGAGCGCGTCTCCACGCCGACCACGTCCACGAGCACGTCCTCCTCGAATCCGACCGAGCGGGTGATGATGTTCTTGAGGCGGCTGTGCTTTGCCTCCTCCTCGGTCAAAAGCCCCGCGCGCACCTGCTCGTTGACGAGCGAGTGGTCTTCGGAGAGCTGCCAGACCTGGGCGTCGCGGACCAGGTACGCGCGGCTGTCGCCGACGTGTCCGACGATGGCGTGATCGCCATGAACGAGCAGTGAGATGCAGGTGGTGCCCATCCCGGCGAGGTCAGGATTGGCGCGGCTGATCCGGAACACCGCCGCGCACGCGCCCTCCACCGCTTCGCGGAGGGCGCCGGCCAGCGGCGATTCGGGCAGCGCCGTCTGCGCGGAGAACGGATCGTCGACGCGCAGCTTCGCGGACATCAGCTCCTTCTCGATAGTCTGCACCGCGAGGCGGCTTGCGGTTTCGCCGCCCGCGTGGCCGCCCATCCCGTCGCAGACGACGTAGAGCCCGAGGTCCTCGTTGACCAGCCAGCTGTCCTCGTTGTGCTCGCGCTTCATCCCGGTATCGGTCCGGGCGGCACTGCGAAACGCGTCAGCACGGGCTTCCATTGCAGTGGACGAGTCTACACCTCACCCCGCTCTCCGGTCGGGCGCCGCGCGTCGTGTCCGTGCCCGCTCCAACAACTCGCGCGCATGTTGCAGGGCGACCTGCGTCGGCTGGCCGGAGAGGAGCCGCGCAAGCTCCTGCACCCGCGCCTCCCCCTCCACCGCCGCCACGCGGCTGTGCGTGCGGCCCCGGCGCACTTCCTTTTCGGCGACCTGGTGCCGCTCGGCGAACACCGCGATCTGCGGCAGGTGTGTGATGCAGATCACCTGCCGGCCCTTGGCGACCGCGGCGAGCGCGCGGCCGACCGCGTCCGCCGTCGCGCCGCCGATCCCGGCATCGACCTCGTCGAACAGATAGGTGTCCACATCGTCGGCGTCGGCGAGCACGCGCTTCACGGCCAGGAGCACGCGCGACAACTCGCCTCCCGAGGCGATGCGCGCCAGCGGGCGCAGCTCTTCGCCGGGATTGGGCGAGAGAAGCAGCTCGGCCGACTCGAGCCCACGGGGTCCGAGGACTTCCCCGCCCACCGGAATGCCTCCTTCGCCGGCCGGCCCGAACCGGACGGAGATCTCCGTGCGCGCCATGCCGAGGGCCGACAGCTCGGCCGCCACCGCCCGGGAGAATCCGGCCGCAGCCGCGCGCCGCTTCTCGGACAATGCGCGGCCGAGCTGCAGGGCGCGCTCCCCGAGGTCGCGCACGCGCTCCTGGGCGGCCGCCAAGGATTCGTCGTGATGCTCGAGCGATTGCAGCTCGGCGTTCATCGTCT
>VBKI01000082.1:128480-128840 GCA_005879535.1 Deltaproteobacteria bacterium
CGGCCGAGGCGGCGCAACAGCTCCAGGCGCTCGTCGATGACCTCCAGCCGGTGCGGATCGCTGCCCGCGCGGCCAGCGTACCGGGCCAACGTCCGGCCCGCCTCGTCCATCTCGGCCGACGCCCCTCGCACCGCCGCCGCGACCGCCGCCAGCGACGGATCGATCCCCGCCAATTCGTCCAGACGCTTGCACGCACGCGAGGCCGCCACCACGGCCGCTTCGTCACCCGAACGGAGGAGCGCCTCCGCTTCCTCCGCGCCACCACGGAGCTTCTCCGCCGCGGCCAGCACCCGCCGTTGTTGCGCCAGCGCTTCGTCCTCGCCGGCCTTGGGGTCGGCCTTCTCCAGCTCGTCGAGCTGA
>VBKI01000083.1 GCA_005879535.1 Deltaproteobacteria bacterium
TCCGACTCGGACCCGCGGGCCTTCAACTTCGACGGCGAGTTCAACATCGCCAACCGCGGAATCATCGAATTCGTCGAAGTGCTCAAGCTCGACGTCGCCTTCCTCTACGACCTGCTCGGCGCGTCCCAGGAGCACCGGATCAAGCCGAAGAAGTTTCCGCAGACCGATATCGACGAGGTGATCATCGGGCACACCAACGAGCCCGAATACAAGAAGCTGCAGAACAACGAGTTCATGGAGGCGCTGCGGGACC
>VBKI01000084.1 GCA_005879535.1 Deltaproteobacteria bacterium
ACAACATCAAGGAGCTGCGCAAGGAGGCGAACCGCGAGGGCATGGAAGGGATCAGCCCGCGGTACGTCCAGGACAAGATCTCCAACGCGCTGGTGAGCGACAAGGGAGAGGGCTGCGTCAATCCCTTCATGGTGCTCAACGAGCTGGAGAGCGGGCTCCGGCACCACTCGCTGATCTCCAGCGAGGAAGTGCGCAAGCGCGATCGCGAGCTGCTCTCGGTGGTGAAGGGCGAGTACGAGGACATCGTCAAGAACGAGGTCCAGCGGGCCATCTCCGCGGACGAAGACGCCATCGCCAAGCTCTGCGGCAACTACATCGACAACATCAAGGCGTACACGCAGCGGGAGAAGGTCCGGAACAAGTACACCGGCCAGTACGAAGAGCCGGACGAGCGGCTGATGCGGGCCATCGAGGAGAAGATCGACATTCCCGAGTCGCGCAAGGACGACTTCCGCCGCGAGATCATGAACTACATCGGCGCCCTGGCCATCGAGGGGAAGACCTTCAATTACCGGACCAACGAGCGGCTGCACAAGGCGCTGGAGCTGAAGCTCTTCGAGGACCAGAAAGACTCGATCAAGCTGAAGAACCTCGTCTCCTCGGTGGTGGACAAGGACACGCAGGAGAAGATCGACATCGTCAAGGATCGGATGATCAAGTCCTACGGGTACTGCGAGATCTGCTCCACCGACGTCCTCAACTTCGTGGCGTCGATCTTCGCCCGGGGCGATGCCAAGGACTGACGTTCGCGTCGTCTGGGCAGTGTGATGGGAGGACCTGTAGAGGCATCAGAGTCGCAGGTCCTCGACCGACGAGCCATCCGACGCTGGCTGCCGCGGGTCGGCGTCACCCTTGCGTTGCTGGTCGTTACGCCGACGTGTGCGGTGGAAGCCGCGTACCGGATCGAATTGCTGAATGTTCCGCGCCCGGTGCGACCCCGGCGCGAACTAGCGAAAATGGCTGCGGAAGCACTCTCGCTCGACTTGACGGGCTCGCCGGTCGCCGAGATCCGGCCAATCTGGCCTTGGCACGTTGCCGGCTTCCTCGCGGTGGCGTTCGGCAACGAATTTTTCCCTCTTGGGTCCCGGACCAGTCAGCAAACGCTCAAAAGCAGCAGCCTTCAACGAGCGCGAGCGGTTCCTACAACCACGCTTGTGTATGACACGTTGATTGCCGCCGGGATACCGCCGGACTTTTACCGGCGGTTTGCCCTCCAGATGTGGATTAGCCGCAACTGGACCGGCGCCGAGGCACTCGCCGCGTGGGCGGATTCCAATCGCATGGCCGAACGAGCCCGCCTCCTTTACGGGAAGGAATTGTCCTCACTCGACGCGGTGGAGTTGGCGGGTCTGGTCAGCTTCCTCCGTGCTCCCTTCCGGATGCGAAAGTCAGCCGGGGCCTGGTTCGCCGCACGCCGGGATCTGTTGCAGCGCATGGCCGATACCCAGCTCATCACCGAGTCCGCTCGGGCGGCCGCGGATCGCCTTCCCCTGCCTGCGCCTCCGTTGACCACACCCGCCTCCGATGCTGTAGATGGCCCTTGATTGGGCCTCCCGGCTTCGCCGTCGAGTGTCGAGGCACCTTCCGTAGGCCGAGGCACGCTGAATTTCATTGGCGGATGCTCCCTGCGTGCGTCCGTTCCGGCGAGGGGTCGGTCATGCGCGTGTGTCTTCAATGCATGAAGGACCGGGGCAGGCTTCCCGTCCCGTGAGCTGCTGCGCAACGCTCGGTACAACAACTTTGATCGGCCGCACTTGGGGGCTACACTGACCTGTGGAGGCCCCGGGTGCCGCTGAAGATCAAACAGGACCACAGCCGGTTTCGCGAGATCATCCGCGGGCGGATCAAGGAGAACCTTCGCAAGTACATCCAGAAGGGGGAGATGATCGGGAAGAAGGGGAAGGACCTGATCACCATCCCCGTCCCGTCCATCGACATCCCGCACTTCCGATACGGCCACAAGGACCAGGGCGGCGTCGGCCAAGGCGACGGCCAGCCCGGCACCGTGCTCGCTCCCGGAGCCGTGGAAGGCGACGGCAAGGGCAAGGCGGGGCAGGGCGAAGGACAGCACTCGCTGGAAGTCGATCTCTCGCTCGACGAGCTCGCCGACATCCTGGGCGAGGAGCTGGCGCTCCCGCGCATCCAGAGCAAGGGCAAGAAGAACCTCACCACGCCCAAGGTGAAGTACACGGGCGTGCACACGACCGGCCCCGAATCGCTTCGACACTTCAAGCGCACCTACAAGCAGGCGCTGAAGCGGAGCATCGCGTCCGGGACGTACAACCCGCTGATCCCGATCGTCATTCCGACCCGCGAGGACAAGAGGTACCGGAGCTGGCGGCTCACCGAGCTGCCGCAGTCCAATGCGGTAGTGATCTACATGATGGACGTCTCCGGCTCGATGGGCGACGAGCAGAAGGAGATCGTCCGCATCGAGAGCTTCTGGATCGACACCTGGCTGCGCGCCAACTACAAGGGCCTCGAGACCCGCTACATCATCCACGACGCGGTGGCGCGCGAGGTGGATCGCGAGACGTTCTTCCATACCCGCGAGTCCGGCGGGACGATGATCAGCTCCGCCTACAAGCTCTGCCGCGACATCATGGACGGGGAATACGATTCCGGCTCCTGGAACATCTACCCGTTCCATTTCTCCGACGGCGACAACTGGAGCGCAGACGACACGCGGACCTGCGTCTCGCTGCTCAAGGGCGAGATCCTGCCCAAGGTGAACCAGTTCGCGTACGGGCAGGTGGAGAGCCCCTACGGCAGCGGCCAGTTCATCAAGGATCTGCGCGAGGCCTTCGACGCGGTCGAGAACGTCGCGCTTTCCGAGATCGCCAACAAGGACGCCATCTACAACTCCATCAAGGACTTCCTCGGGAAGGGCTCTTAGTGAACGAGAACAAGGACACCCGCCTTCCACCGCACCTGAGTGACATCCAGCGCGAGATCGAGGGGTACGCGAAGGGGTTCGGGCTCGACTTCTACGAGACCATCTTCGAGGTCCTCGGCTACGACGAGATCAACATGGTGGCCGCCTACGGCGGCTTCCCCAACCGCTACCCGCACTGGCGGTTCGGGATGGAGTACGAGCAGCTCTCCAAGGGATACGAGTACGGCCTCTCGAAGATCTACGAGATGGTGATCAACAACAATCCCTCGTACGCATACCTGCTCGAGTCCAACATGGACGTGGACCAGAAGCTGGTGATGGCCCACGTCTACGGCCACGTCGACTTCTTCAAGAACAACTACTCGTTCCAGCACACCAACCGGAAGATGATGGACGAGATGGCGAACCACGCCACCAGGCTTCGCCGCATCATCGACAAGGTGGGTATCGAGCCGGTGGAGACGTTCATCGACCGGTGCTTCTCGCTGGAGAACCTGATCAATCAGCACGCGCCGCACTTTCCCGCCAAGAGCCGCGACGAGGTGGTCGAGCAGCCGATCGAGGTTCGCGGGTTCAAGACGGACCGCGAGTACATGTCGCACTTCATCAACCCGCAGGCCTTCCTCGACGAGCAGCGCAAGAAGCTCGAGGACGAGCGGGCACAGAAGAAGAAGTTTCCCGAGAAGCCGGAGCGCGACGTGCTGGCGTTCCTGATCGAGCACGCGCCGCTGGAGCGCTGGGAAGCGGACGTGCTCTCCGTGATTCGCGAGGAGGCGTATTACTTCGCGCCGCAAGGGCAGACGAAGATAGCAAACGAAGGCTGGGCATGTATCGAGAAACACTCGCGAATTTTCACTTCGCGAGGTCTGGTGACGATGGGCGAGTTGGTCGACGGACTGGCCGACAAGGTTTCGGACGGCGAGTGCGCGCGACGCGTATGCGACCGCAACATCATAAAGGACCATGCGACCGTCTCGATCCGCACGCGACGTGGCCTCAAGCTCACTGGCTCGAACAATCACCGCATCGTCGCGACCAATGGGTCGTGGGTTCGGCTTGATGAGCTTTCTATCGGCGCGCGAGTCCGGGTTTCGGGAGGCGCCGGCATCTGGCCGCACGACCGCATACCGCTGAGCTGGCGCCCTCCGCGGCGAATGACGCAAAAGGATGTCGCCGATCGCGCCGGCGTGTCACATCAGACCGTTGCTCGTGCGCTCTCGGGTCTGCGTATTCGCAAGAATCCCGAGCGCGTGGCGACCGCGCTGGCGCTCTATTCCAGCGCTGAGAACGTGGCTCTGCAGGAGCAGTTGCCTTCCAAACGTGAAGCGATCGCCGTGCCGGATGAGGTAAGCCCCGACCTGGGCGCATTCCTTGGGTACCTGGTCGGAGACGGCCACATCAGCCGGGTCAAACACCATCTCGGACTCACCACTGCGGACGTCGAGTGCATCGAGCACTTCGCATCTCTGGTCCACGGACTCTTCGGACTGCGTTGCATCGTGAAGTGGGATGATGGCCGGTACCGCGTGCTGGTTCATTCGGAGAATGTTTCTGACCTCCTCGTCGAGGAATTGGGTCTGACTCACGGCCCGAGTGCACGTCACAAGCAGGTCCCAGAGGCCGTTCTTCGGTCCCCAAAGGAAGTCGTCGCTCCGTTCCTTCGCGCGTACTTCGATTGCGATGGCTACGCCGGAAGGCAGGGCGTCATCCTCGGCACCTCCAGCGAGGTGATGAGCGAGCAAGTGCAACTCATCCTGTTGAACTTCGGCATTCTCAGCCGGCGCAGGCCACAGCAGGACGGGTGCTGGCACGTGGTGATCGTGGGCGCATCGGCCGAGAAGTTCCTCAACGAGATTGGCTTCGGTCTGTCCCGCAAGCAGCAGGCGCTCACCGACTACGTCCACCAGCGGAAGTGGTTCAAGGAAGAGAAGTGGGAAGACGAGATCGTCGAGATCACCCACGGTCGCGCGGACGTCTACGACATCTCCGTTGAGGAAACGCACCGCTACGCCGCCTGCGGGTTCATCAACCACAACTCGTACTGGCACTCGACGATCATGACCACCCGCGCCCTCAAGGACAGCGAGATCGTCGACTACGCCGACCACCACTCGGGCACCATGGGCACGCGCCCCGGCGCCATCAATCCGTACAAGCTTGGCATAGAGCTCTGGCGTTTCATCGAGGATCGCTGGAACAAGGGCCGCTTCGGCAAGGAATACGACGAGTGCGACGATCTCCGCGCCCGCCGGGCCTGGGACAAGAAGCTGGGCCTGGGCCGCCAGAAGATCTTCGAGGTCCGCAAGCACTACAACGACGTCACCTTCATCGACGAATTCCTCACCGCTGACTTCGCCGCCGAGCAGAAGCTGTTCGTCTACGGGTTCAACGAGAAGGCGAACCGCTGGGAGATCCTCGACCGCGAGTTCCAGAAGGTGAAGAAGAAGCTGCTCCAGCAGCTGACCAACTTCGGCCAGCCGATCATCGAGGTGATCGACGGCAATTTCGAGAACCGCGGCGAGCTCCTCCTCGCGCACCGCCACGACGGCGTCGATCTGCGCATCGACTACGCGAAGGACACGCTGGTCAACCTGCAGGCGATGTGGCGCCGGCCGGTAGGCATCGTCACCCGCGTCGACGGCAAGGGCGTGCTCATGCGCTTCGACGGCCGCGACCATACCGACCGCAAGGTCGAGCTCTGATGGAAGGGACCGGCCCCGTGATCGAGAAGGGGCTGCGGGGAGGCGTTGCCCGGGCGTTCAGCCTCACCGAGGACGTCGTCTACGCCGGCATGGGTATCCTGCTCGCATTCAGCGCGGCGGCGCTGCTCGTCTCCGGCGCCATCGAGCTCTGGCGCGCCACGATGGAGGGCGCGCCGCTCAAGGCCGTGATTGGGCTGCTCGACAGGACGCTGCTGGTGCTAATGCTCGTCGAGCTGCTCTACACCGTACGCGTCTCCTTCCGGCAGCATGCGCTG
The DNA here is from genome assembly GCA_005879535.1 of Deltaproteobacteria bacterium. Classification (NCBI taxonomy): domain Bacteria; kingdom Pseudomonadati; phylum Myxococcota; class Myxococcia; species Deltaproteobacteria bacterium. The sequence goes on from VBKI01000084.1 coordinate 5,874, forward strand.
TTGCCGGAGCCGTTCCTGATTGTGGGTCTGATCGCGGCGACGCGCAGGATCCTCGTGGTCACGGCGGAGTTCTCGGTGAAGGGCGAGGCACAGCCCGGACGCTTTCGGGAAGGAATGGTGGAGATCGGCTTACTCACCGTGATGGTGGTGGCGCTGGTCGGATCCCTCCTGATGCTCCGCCGCCGCGAGCAAGCGGCAAGGCCTGTCGTCGTCGAGAGCTGATCGCAGTCACCTCCAGCGGAACACGCGCAACGCCGCGAAGAACGTGACCGCCGCGGTCAGCGCCAGAAGCCCGAGCTGCCCGGCGACGGCGACCACACCCGCGCCATCGATCATCACTGCCCTGACCGCGTCATTCAGGGCGGTCAGCGGCAACACCCGCAGGAAGGGCTGTACGGCGTCCGGAAAGCGCGCGGTGGAGAAGAAGACGCCGGAGCCCACGAACATCGGCAGCATCACCAGGTTGATGAGCCCGCTGACCGTCTGCGTATTCTGCGCCCGCGAGGCGACGAGCAAGCCGATCCCCGCGAACGCCAGCGCGCCCACGAGCGAGATCCCGAGCAGCAGAGGGATCGACCCGGCGACGCCCACGCGGAAGACGAGCCAGGCGAATCCCAGCAGGACCGGCAGCTCCAACAAGAGGAACAGCGCGCGCATCACCACGAACGACCAGAGAAACTGCGCGCGCGACATGGGCGTCGCCACCAGCCGCTTGAGCAGCTTCTTCGTCCGCATCTCCGTGACCACGTAACCGATGCCCCACATCCCCGCCGACATGAGGTTCATCCCGAGCAGCCCCGGGATGAGGAAGTCGATGTAGCGCGAGCCCGGCTCGGTCACCGGCTTGTCGATCGTCGCGGGAGACCCAGGTGGATGCAGCGCCGCGTCGGCGAGAGCGCGGGCCAGGCGGCTCTCTGGCCGCGCGGGATCGTAGAGATACGAGATCGGCGGGCCGGGCAGCACGACGAGGTCCACCTTGCCGGTGCGCAGCGCCTCCCGCGCCGCCGGTTCGTCGAGAGGGCGCGAACGGAGCTGCGGGTCGGAACGGAGGGCGCGGTCGAGCTCGGCGGACGCCACCGCGATGGCCGCCGGTTCGGCGGGACGGTTCCGGAACGCGATCCCCAGCGCGATGGAGAGCAGCAAGGGAAAGCCGAATGTCCAGAACACCGCTCCCGGCTCGCGGAAGAAGAGCCGCAGGCGGGCCAGGGTCAGCTCCCACAGGGCGGGGCTGATCGAGGCGGACCTCAAGCCGGCGGTCGGAGCGTTCATTCGCGCAGGCGCCTTCCGGTCAGGTGGACGAAGACGTCCTCGAGCGTCGCATGGTGCGTAGAGAGCCGCGTCAACCCGAGCGGCTCCGCGCGGGCGAGGATGGCCGGGAGCGCGACGTGGAGCTGCTCCACGGTGAGCGCCACGCCATCCGCGCTCCGCCGGGCGCTGCGCACGGAGGGGAGTCCGCTCCAGCCGTCGGTCTGCGTCGGACTCTCGGTAGCGAACTCGACGACCTGCTGGCCTCCGAGAGAAGCGATCAACTCTTGTGGCGTTCCGAGCGCGATCACCTTGCCCTTGTCGACGATGGCGACGCGGTCGCAGAGCCGCTCGGCCTCGTCCATGTAATGCGTCGTGAGCAGCACCGTCCTGCCGCGCGAGCGGAACCCGAGGACGACGTCCCAGAGCTGCCGCCGCGACTGCGGGTCCAGGCCCGTGGTGGGCTCGTCGAGGAAGAGCAGCTCCGGATCGCTGACCAGCGCACAGGCGACGGCGAGGCGCTGCTTCTGCCCGCCCGAGAGCCGTTCCGTCCACGATGCGCGCTTGTCGGACAATCCGACCAGCTCGAGCACTTCGTCGAGCGGGCGCCCGCGCAGATAGAACGAGCGGAACATGCGCAGGTTCTCCTCCACCGTCAGCTTGTCCGGCAGGTGCGTCTCCTGGAGGGAGACGCCCAGCCTCTGCCGGAGCGCGCGCTCGTCGCGCTCCCAGCGCATCCCCAGCACCTCGACGCTGCCTGCGGTGGGCTCGTTGAGGCCTTCGAGGATCTCCACCGTGGTCGTTTTTCCGGCGCCGTTGGGGCCGAGCAGGCCGAAGCACTCGCCGGCGCGCACTTCCAGATCGAGCCCGTCCACGGCAACGAGATCGCCGTACTTCTTCACCAGCCGTTCACAGCGGAGCGCGGACGCCACAGCTACCTGCGCCTCGGACGCGCGACCTCGATGCGGACCGGCTTGTCCTTGAGCGTGTTCCCGCTCGCCGCCACGTATGCGTCGCGCGCTTCGGGGCGGACGAGGACGTAGGCGTAGCGCGGCTTCACCTCCGCCGCGAGGGCGGTGTCGCGGGGCTGGCCGGCAAGCTGTGAAAGCGCCGACATCAAGCTCTCCGCCGTCCACCCCTGCTCGGAACCTTGCTCGACGTAGAGCTTGACCCGATCGCCCGCCGTGTCCGGTGCCGGCTCGCGCGCGCCGTGCGGCGCTGCTTCGAGGCGTGGTTTGCGGGGGTTGCGATCGCGCTTCCGCCGCGCTTCCTTCTGCTCCTTCTGCACCTTCTCGACCTGATGGCTCTCGAGGAGCTTCTCCCCGGCGGCGCGGATCTGCGCCTTCTCCATCCGGTGGTGGGTGAAGAAGTACCGCAGCGCATAGGCGACGAGCACGCGCCCGTCATCGCGCGCCGCCAGGTCCTGCGCCAGCGACAGGAACGCCTCGAAGGCGACGCCGCTCTGCATCGCCTCGCGCAACTCGCGCATGTGCTTGTTGGTCCAGAGGGCGCGCGCCTCGTCCGGCGCGGGCAGGCTCCGCACCTCGAAGACGATCCCGTACTTCTTCTCCAGCGCCGAGAGCGTGTTCAGCTCCGCTCCGGAGACCAGGCTGATGGCGGTGCCCTTCTTGCCGATGCGCCCGGTCCTGCCCACCCGGTGCAGGTACACCGCCGGATCCTCGGGGAGCGAATAGTTCAACACGTGGGAGAGGTCGCTGATGTCGATGCCGCGCGCGGCGATGTCCGTCGCCACCATGAACCGCACCTCGCCGCGCTTCACCTTGGCCACGCGTCGAGCCCGTTGCGGTTCAGCACGTTGGCGATGAGCTCGGTGTCGGTGCGCAGGTTGCAGAAGATGATCGCGCTCTCCGGGTCCTCGCGCTCGATCAGGTAGAGGAGGTTGCGCGGCTTCGGGTACTGGTCGACCAGGTGGTACAGCACGTTGTGGATGTGCTCCACCGTGAAGACGTCTCCCGAAAGCAGGATCGTCTCGGGGTTGCGCAGGTACTTCTGCGCGAGCTGGTCGATGTCCGGCGGAACGGTTGCGGAGAAGAGCAGCGTCTGGCGGTCGGACGGCAGCCGGTCGAGGATGCGCGTGACCTCCTCGTAGAAGCCGGCGGAGAGCATCTCGTCGGCTTCGTCCAGCACTGCGATGCGCGCAGTGTCCAGCTTGAGGTTCCCCCGGCGGATGTGGTCGTAGACCCGCCCGGGCGTTCCCACGATGACCTCTGCTCCCTCCGTCAGCGCGTCGGTCTGGGCGCCCATCCCGGCGCCCCCGTAGATGGCGACGACACGGAGGTCCTTGTACTTGCCCAGCGCTTCGATCTCCTGCGCGACTTGCAGCGCCAGCTCGCGCGTGTTGCAGAGCACCAGGGCCGACGCCTTGCGGGTGGCCGAGGGGATGCGCTCGAGCAACGGAATCCCGAACGCGGCCGTCTTCCCGGTGCCCGTCTTGCTTCGGCAGATCAGGTCGCGGCCGGCGAGGATCGGACCGAACACGGCCACCTGCACCGGCGTGGGGGTGGTGTATCCCCGTTCGGCGATTCCCTTGCGCAGCTCTTCGGAGATTGGAAGATCAGCGAAGCTTGTAGTGGCGACGTAATCGCTCATCGTCTGCTTGAAGAGGAAAAAGTTAGCCTGTATAGCACCGCACCTTCTCGGAATACAGATGAGTCCCAAGGCGAAAGCGCCGAAATCGAAGAGGCCCGGAAAGCCGCCAAAGGCTCGCGCGCCGCGAAAGGCGCGGAACGACCGGCAGGACAAGAAGCCGCAGGAGAAGGGGCCGCTCGAGCCGGAAGTCCTGGAGCCCGAAGCGGTCGAGGCCGAGCCCCCCGACGAAGGGCCGGCTGCAGAGAACACGCTGCCCGTTCCCGTCGAGCGCGACCTCGCGCGCGCCGACGCGCTGCAGAGATACATGGCGGAGGTGGCGAAGCACGCGCTGCTTTCGCGCGAGGAGGAGCACGAGCTGGCGGTGAAGTTCCAGCGCACGCACGACCCGGAGATCGCTTACCGGCTGGTGACCGCGAACCTGCGCCTGGTGGTGAAGATCGCCCACGAGTACCGGCGGGCGGCATTCAGCCTCCTGGACCTCATCCAGGAAGGAAATGTGGGCCTGATGCAAGCCGTACAGAAGTACGATCCCTTTCGCGGCGTGAAGCTCTCGTCGTACGCGGCGTGGTGGATTCGCGCCTACATCCTGCGATACCTGATGGACAACTGGCGCATGGTGAAGCTCGGGACCACGCAGGCGCAGCGCAAGCTCTTCTTCAACCTGCGCAAGGAGCAGGAGAAGCTGCTGGCGCAAGGGTTCGAGGCCGCTCCCAAGCTCCTCGCCGAAAGGCTCGACGTGACCGAGCAGGACGTGCGCGAGATGGACCAGCGGCTGTCGAACGACGAGTTCTCCATCGACGCGCCGGTGGCGGTGGGCGGGCAGGACGAAGGCCGTCAGACGCACGGCGACCGGCTGGTGCAAACGGCGCCTCCGGTCGACGAGCAGCTGGCCGACGAGGAGCTGCGGCGGATCTTCAAGGAGAAGCTGGCCGAGTTCGGCAAGACGCTCACCGCCGACAAGGACAGGTTCCTCTTCGAGAATCGCATCGCTCCGCCCGACGATCGCGAACCGATGACGCTGCAGCAGATCGGCGATCTCTGGGGCGTCACCCGCGAGCGCGCGCGGCAGCTGGAGGCGCGCCTGACGGACAGGCTGCGCGACTACCTTCGCCGCGAGCTGCCCGACTTCGCCCAGCTCTCGGTCACGCCCGCGGAGGAGTCATGAGCCCGGAGCGGGCGGGCCTCAAGCCCATGGCTGCCGTCAAACCCGCGGGAGAGCCACCGCCGTCCAAGGCACCCGCTGCGGCCGCGCGGAGGAGCTTGTCGGCCCGGCATCCATGGCTCGCTCCGCGGATCGCCATTCCCGTCGCCGCCGTCATCGTCGCCGTCCAGCTTCCTTTCCTCCACGCCGTTCTGCGCGGCGCCGCGCCGGTGGCGGTCGCCGTTCCCTACAAGGACAACTTCGACCGGGCGACTCTCGGCGATGCCTGGTGGTCCAACGGTGGTCTCTGGCGCATCGCCGACGGCCGCGTCTACTCTCCGGGCGTCGGCAACAATCCGCTCTGGCTGAAGGCCAGGCTGCCTCCGGACGTGCGCGTCGAATTCGACGTGCGCAGCGAAGGGCCCGACGGCGACATCAAGTGGGAGATGTACGGCGACGGCCGAAACCACTCCACGGGCTACATCTTCCTCTTCGGAGCCTGGCGCAACCGCGAGTCGCGGATCTGCAAGCTCGACGAGCATGCGCTGACGCAGGACGAGGCCCGGGCCCAGCTCGCGGCTACGGCGCGGCCATATCCGCGGCAGCGGGAGCTCATGGAAGCGATCCAGCAGCCCTTCGTCCAGTGGAGCGCGCGCAGGGACCTTACGCAGATGGAAAAGGGCGAGTACTGGCAGCGCGACACGCCGTTTGTCGTGAAGCGCGGCGACCTCAAGGTGGAGCGCGGCCGCACCTACCACGTCGTGGTCACCAAGCACGGCGGGAAGCTTCGGTGGGAGATGGACGGCCAGCTCGCGCTGGAGATGGACGACCCGGCTCCGCTCTCCGGAACGGGCCACGACCGCTTCGGCTTTTCGAGCTGGGCGAACGATACCTACTTCGACAACCTGAGCATCACGCCGCTCTGATGATCACTCCGGTTCGGGCAGTCCTTCTGCCGGGTCGGCGGCGGCGGCGCTTTCCGCTTGTGCCGCGCGCTCGTATACCGGCTGCCGCGCCGCGAGCGCCTTCTTCAGATCCTCGTCGTCCATCTCCCGCGTGCGCCCCTCCAGCTTCCTCCGTCTCCACTTCTCGCGCTGCAGGGCAAGGACGACGAGCGGAATGGCCAACGCCGCGATCAGCCCGAGCACCCAGCGGACGTCGTTCAGTCGCCAGAGGATCGCGCCGCGCTGATGAGGAGCCCAGCCGATGGTCGCGCCGAGGGCGGCGCAGCCCGCCGCGAAGAGCGGGGGGAGCAGGATCTCGATCTTGCGCTGCCGGGTGATCCCCAGGAACAGGCCGATGCTGCCCGCGACCGCCGCGACGGGAACCCAGGGCCCCTTCAGTGCGGCGACGCCGGCCCCCGCCGCAGCCGCGAAGAGTCCTCCGAGCAGCGCCGCCGTTCCCCACGCGTCTGCGACCACGCCGAAGAGCGCGGCGAGCACCGCGGCGATGACGGCCGTGACCGGTGCGACCCACGCATGTCCGACGCCTCGCAGCCCGAAGAACGCGCAAACAAAGACGCCCGCGGAGAGCATGGCCGCGTTCACAGCCCGTTGCCCGCGCGGCCCGAGAACGGTCGCGACCAGCGCCAACCCGAGCAGCACGTAGGCAACCCACGCTGGCGCACGCATCGCCGTGTCGGCGGCAGACTGGAGCATCTCCTGCAGCGCGTGCGTGGCTATTTCCCGTTGGTCGCGAAAAACATCAACATCAGCCCGAGCAGGATGACGAACGCCACCGCGGCGGCGATGGGACCGTGATCGATCTCGGTCCGGTCTAGCAGATCGCCCGCTTCCATCCGCGCCTGCGGCGTCGCGTCCTTGCTCTTCGCCACGCGCTTCGCTTCCGTCCGCGCTCCCTGGTAATCGCCGTCGGCGAACAGCTCGCGCGCCTTGGCCAGCTCCGGCGCCAGGGTTCCGTCCCCCACCCGCTTCGCGTCGGGAATGTAGTCGCGCTTCGGGGCCTCGGTGAACAGCGGCGGCGCCACCGGCGCGTCGTTGGCCGTTCCCGGGACCGTATTGCGCGTGGCGGTGACGGACTGGGTATTCTGTGCCATGTCACTCGAAGGTACCCGAGCATGCCTCTGGTCGCAAGGCGGGAATGCCGGTGAAATTGACCGGTTCTTGCAGTGATCCCGCGCGAATGCGGTTACCCTGCTCCATCGATGGCGAGCCGCCGGACATTGCTCGGACTTGGGCTTCTCCTGGCGGCGCGCCGCGTGCTCGCGTTCGGCGACGCCGCGCGGCTCACCTTCGCCCAGCTCCGCCACGGCGGTAGATGGGACCCGCGGCCCGACGGCCTTTCGCGGCTGTCCTGGGAGATTTCGAAGCGCACCAGCATCGAGACGTCTCCCGCCGTCAAGTCCATCGCCCTCGCCGATCCGGAGCTGTTCCGTTTCCCGTTCGCGGTCCTCTCCTCCGACCAGGCCTTTCCCGCGCCCGCCGACAACGAGATCGCCGAGCTGCGCAGATATCTCAGCTACGGCGGCTTCCTGATGATGGACGACGCGAGCGGTACGCGCGGTGGGGCATTCGAGCAATCCGCCCGCCAGCTCGTCTCGCGCATCGTTCCCGGCGCGCAGCTCGGCCGCGTCGCACGCGACCACGTCCTCTACAAGTCCTTCTACCTCCTCGATGGGCCTGCAGGCCGCGTCGCCACCACGGCCGACCTGGAGGCGCTCGAGCTGGGAGGACGGCTCGCCATCCTCTACTCCGGCAACGACCTGATCGGCGCGCTCGCGCGCGACTCGCTGGGCACCTGGGAATTCGAGATCACGCCGGGCGGTGAGCTGCAGCGCGAGAAGTCCATCCGCCTGGGCGTCAATATCGCCATGTATGCCCTCTGCCTCGACTACAAGGAAGACCAGGTGCACATCCCGTTCATCATGAAGCGGCGGAGGATCTGATCCCGGACACCGCCTACAACGCCTGGCGCATCACGTCTCTCTCCACGCTGCCGGGCTGGCTCCTCGCCTTGGCGATGATCGCGCTGGCCGGCGGAGTCTGGCTGTCGTTCCGCGGCTTTCGCAGCGAGCCTGCCGGCTACCGGCGCGTTGCGCTCCTCTCCTTCCGGCTGACGGCGGCGCTGCTCGTGCTCATCCTGCTTCTCGAGCCGGGCATCGAGCTGCGCGCGGAGAGCCGTGTCCGTGCGCGCGTCGCGCTCCTCTTCGACACCAGCCGGTCGATGAAGTTTCCCGCTTCTCCCGCGGGTCCGACGCGTGCCGAGGAGCTGCGGCGCTGGGCCGCGCAGCACGAGGCGGACCTGGCGCAGCTCGGTTCCCGGTTCCAGGTGGACGTCTACGGATTCGACAAGGAGCTGCAGCCCGCCGACCCGGGCAGGCTTCCGGCCGATCCGCAGGGTCCTTCTACCGACATTCTCGGGGGTCTGATCGCGGCGGCCTCGGGGGGCAGCGGAGGCCGGCCGCTCGCGGGTCTGTTCGTTGCCAGCGACGGGGCGGACAACGCGGAGTTGTCCCAGGGCGTCACGCAGACCGCAGGCGCGGAGCTGCGCCGGCTGAACGTTCCGGTCTTCGCGCTCCCGGTCGGGGCGCAGGCTCTCAAGGACCTGGCGGTGGAGAGGATCGCCGTCGACGACTTCGCCTTCGTGCGCAACCAGGTGACCGTCGACGTCGTGGTCACCGCGCGCGGTTTCGGGTCCACCGACGTGCCGATCGTGCTGCGCCGCGAGGGCCAGGTGGTCGCTCAAAAGACGGTGCACGTCGACGGCAGCCGCACGCGGTACGAGGTCAAGCTGGCGTTCGTTCCCGACCGCACCGGCAAGTTCGCGTTCACCGTCAGCGCTCCGGTCTACGAGGGCGAGGCCATCGCGCAGAACAACTCGCGCTCGTTCGTCCTCAAGGTGATTCGCGACCGCGTGCGCGTCCTGCTGGTGGTCGGCCGGCCCTCGTGGGACGTGCGCTTTCTCCGGCAGCTCTTGAAGAAGAACCCGAACGTGGACCTGATCAGCTTCTTCATCCTCCGGACGCCCGGAGACGATCCGCACAGCTCGCAGGACGAGCTCTCGCTCATTCCCTTCCCCACGCAGGAGATCTTCCAGGAGCAGCTCAAGACGTTCGACCTGGTGATCTTCCAGAACTTCAACCATCGCCCGTACCGGATGTCGCAGTACCTCGACGGAATCGCCGCCTACGTCCGCGACGGCGGCGCATTCGCGATGATCGGCGGCGATCAGAGCTTCTCCGCCGGCGACTACGCCGGAACGCCCATCGAGGACGTGCTGCCGATCACCTTGCTTCCTTCGGGACCGACGGCCGTCGACGAGACGCCGGCGCAGGTGCGCTTGACCGATGCCGGCCGGCGCCATCCCGTCACCGAGCTCGCCACCAGCGGCGCGCAGAACGAGTTGGTCTGGGCCGCGCTGCCCAGGTTGCCCGGCCTGAACACCATCGGCCCGCTCAAGGGCGGCGCACAGACGCTGCTGCAATCGGCAGAGGGGCGGCCCGTGCTCGTCGTCGGAGAAGCCGGGCGCGGCCGGGTGCTGGCGCTGCTCTCCGACTCCTCGTGGTTCTGGAGCTTCGTCGCCGCCGGCGCCCAGCAGGGACCGCGCGCGTACGAAACGTTCTGGCACTCGGCGATCCGCTGGTTGGTGCGCGACCCGGCGCTGACGCCCATGCGGGTGACCGCGGAGCGCCTCTCGTTCGAGCCGGGAAGCGAGCCGCCCGCCCTCGACGTGCAAGTGCGGGGCAGCGATTACGGAGCGGCCGCGGGCGCACAGATCGCGGTGGTGACGTCCTCGGCGACGGACCCTTCGCCGCGTCCGATGGGCGCCGCGCTCGCCGGCCCGGACGGAAGCGCGCGGGTCGTCCTGCCCCCGCTGCCGCCGGGCGCGTACAAGGCGACGGCGACCGCCAAGCGCGGCGACGGCACCGCCATCGGCGAAGCGGAGGACGCGTTCGTGGTGGCACCCGCGTCGCGCGAGCTGGTCGAGGCCGCTCCTCGGCCGGACGTCCTGCAAGCCCTGGCGGCGGCGACCAAGGGGCGCGTGCTCGCTGCCTCCGATGCGCTCGCCACGTTGCCCTGGCGCGACCCCGAGCGCGTCGAGGTCGGACAGCGCACCAGCAAGCCGCTCTGGGACAACTGGAAGGTCCTTGCGCTGCTCTGCCTCGTGGTTGGGGCGGAGTGGACGCTTCGCCGCCGCTGGGGCTACGCGTAGCCGGCGGTCGTGCAAACAATCCGGAAGGCTTCCGCCGGAGGTCTCCCGCATGCAGAAGGCGCTCCTCCTTGCCATCGGGCTCGCCGCATTGCCCGTCCGCGCCCAGCACGCCTGCCCGCAGGACCTGGAAGCGTGGCGCCAGCTGCTCGGCGCGGAGTGGATCGACTGTCATGCCGTCGCCGATCTCACCACCACCAACAATCCGTACACCGATCCGCAGAGCCTGACCGGCATGGGCTATCCGCCGCCTGGTTCCGGCACCTTGAACTCGAAGTACACGGCGCCGACTTCACCGCCGGTGGGTGGAATCCAGATCGACGGCTACTTCCCCGACGCCTGCGACGCCTTCCAGCAGGAGCCCGCCCTGACCGCGAAGAATGGCGCGCCTTTCATCCAGGGGTGCACGCCCCCGCCGACGGTCGGCCAGACCTGCTTTGCCGACTGTCATCACGACGCGCAGTTCGTGATCCGCATTCCCGACGGCTGGGACGGACATCTGCTCACGGCGGGAACCCCGGGCATCCGCGACGCCTTTGCCAGCGACTTCATCCTCTCCGACTACGCCTTGGAGAAGAGCTGGGCGTACGTGTCGCAGGACAAGGGGAACATGGGCGCGAACTTCTTCCGTCAAGGCGGAGGCGCGCCGTGGCAGCCTGGGGCCGCGATTCAGGAGTGGACGTCGCGCATGCGGCAGGCGACCGCGGCCGCTCGCGCGCTGCTGACCTCGATCGCGCCGCAGTATGGCGTCTCTGGCGTCACCCGCTCGTACGCCGCCGGAATCTCCAACGGTGGCTACCAGACGCGGCGCGCGATCGAGACTGACGGCAACGGCAAGGACCGCCTCTACGACGGCGGAGTCGACTGGGAGGGCACGCTGTTCCTCTCCTCGCTTCCCGCGGCGATCCAGACGCAGACGCCGACGACCGGCTTCAACTTGTTCACCTACCTGCCGACCTCGCTCGCGCAGTACCCGGGCGACATCCTCGGCGTGCCCGCGGCTGTCGACGCGCTCGCGGCGGTTGGCTTCAATCCGGAATCCCAGCCCCTCTGGGCCTATCACTGGGGCATCTACTGGGGCCTGACGCAGAAGATCTACCGGTTGGAGTTCGATCCCGAGTTCACCGCGTACACCTGCTCGGGCGTCGGGACGCCGTGCGTGATGCCGCCCGCGCAGGCGGTTGGCCCCACCGACCCCGACGCGTCCTACGACTACCGCCAGCGCGTTCTGCAGAATCCTGCGCTCGCGCAGCGGGTCCAGGCGGTCGCCAACACGGGCGATCTGCAGCATCCGCTCATCACGCTTCACGGCGATCAGGACGCGCTCTTGCCCATCGCCACCGACTCCGACCTGTACGTGCAGCTCGTTGCACAGAAACGCCGCTCGCAGCGGCATCGCTACTACGTCGTGCGGGGCGGGAACCACGTCGACCCGCAATACGACGATCATGCCGGAGTGGATGCGTACGGCGACACCGTGCTGCGGCCGATCCTGCCGTGTGCGCGCGCCGCCGTCGATGCGCTCACCGCGTGGGTGGAGAAGGGCGTCTCGCCCCCTGCGAGCCACACCATCGCGAGGCCACAGGGCGCGACTCCGGATCAGCTCGCCAACGAGTGCTCGCTGCAGTAACCGCTACCGCTTCTGCTCGACCTTCAGGCCGACCCGACCCGGAGGCGGCTGCGGGGTCCCAGCGGCCTGCCGGCGCAGGAGCTCGACCCAGCTCTCCGGCAGCCCGCGCTCCTGGGCGCCCTCGATCAGGTACTCGAGGAGCCTTCCGCTGGCGGGTCCTTCCTCGCCCCGCTTCTCCGGCCGCGCGACGTACGCCTTCGCTGCGATGCGCTTTCCCTCCGCCTCGACGAAGACGTCGATCTCCTCGGAGAGGCCGGTCGAGACGCCTTCCTTGCGCAGCACTGCTTCCTTTGCCGGCAGCGGGATCTCGAACAGGACGCCGTGGACCTCGCCGTCCTTGTCCTCGGCCAGGTTGGCGACCCGGCCGCCCCAGAACCGGCTCTCGACGTCGAACGCGAGGCGGTACCCGCGCAGAACCGCAGCGACGCCGCGCGCGAACAGGCGCGCATCGACGCCGTGCTCCGCCGCCCATTCGCCGATGTGTCGTTTCGACAGAGCGGAGCCGTAGGCGAAGTACCGGTGCATGACCGACAGTCTACTACCCGGAGGCCGGCTTCGTCTCCTCGGCCTCGAGCGCCTTGCGCTTGCGGTCCAGCGCGGCAATCACGTCGTTGAGGGTCTTCTTGGCAAGAATCTTCGCGACCTGCTCGCGGTACGTCTCGACCAGCGACACCCCCTCGGTGATCACGTCCACCGCCCGCCACCCCTTCGGGCGCTTCTCCATCACGTAGTCGATCGCCGCGGTGTCCTCGCCGGAGTTGACCTTGGTGTGCACCACGGTCTTGCCGCCCTGCACGTCCTCGCCGGTGACCTCGCTGCGGATGCGATCGACGTCGGTGCTCTTGCCCTGGCGCATCTTCGCCAGGTAGTTCGCCTCCATCGCTCCCTTCAGCGCGGCGGTGTAGCGGCTGCGATCGGCGGGCTTGATCTCGTCCCACTTCTTGCCCAGCGTCGACCTGGCGAGCGCGTCGAAGTCGATCAGCTCGCTCACCGCCTTGCGCGCCTGCTCGCGGGCCCGTGTGCGCGCCTGCCCTTCGGACTTGAACCAGGTGCTGAGCGCCGACCGCACCTTGTCCTGCGTTCTCTGTACGGCCGCGCTGGCGGAGCCGGGGGGCACGGCGGCGACGATGAGGGCGATGGCGAGCGACGTCACGATGGCCTCCTCCGACCTTCGACGGGCTCCAAATCTAAACCTTCAATGCCTGGCTCAGGGTCCGAGCGGAGCCCCGACCGCCTTTTCCAGCGCTGCCCAGGCGAGTTGCGCGTCGTAGAGCGCCTTCAGCCGCTCGCCGTCGGCGCGCGTGTAGAGCAGCGTTCCTTCGAGAAGCTCCCGGGCGTCCCCTAGTCCCGAGTCGAAGGCGACTCCGGCCTGCGTCGAGAGTTGCTTTCCGATGTCCGTCTCCTTCGAGTACCGCTGCACGCGGACGCGCGCTTCCGCCAGGTCGCCGAAGGCCTGTTGCATCTCGAGGCGCACGAGCTGCTGCGATCCCAACTGCATCGCGACCGCCTCCTGCAGATCGGCTTGCGCCTGGCGGAGGCGGGCGAGCTTCTGCGGCACGTCGAAGGTGCCCTGCATACCTAGCGCGATGTAACCCGATGACTCGTGGTACGGGTTGTAGACGAATGGCGACGACGGATTGCTCGCGTTGGTCGTCTCGGTGAGCCGGAACCCGCCCACCAAGCCAACGTCCGGCCACATCCGCGCCTTTTCAAGGTCGACGAGAGCCTGCCGCGCCCCGACGCCCTCGTTCGCGGCGCGCGTCTCCGGGCGCTGTTGCAGCGCGCGGCGCAGAAGCTCGTCCGGATTCGGAGTCTGCGGAGCGTCGGGAAGATCCTGCTGCGCGATGGCCAGTTCTTCCGCCGGCTGTGCGCCGACCAGTAGCCGCAGCCCCGTCAGCGCCAAGTCGCGGTTCTTCAACGCCGAGGCGTGCTGCGCCTCGATCTCCTCAGCGAGGTAATCAAGCTTCATGGCATCGGCGCGACTGATCTGCTCGCTCTTCGCCGCCAGCAGCTTCTGCGCCGTCTTCTGCGCGTCCTTGACCCGGTCGCGGACCTTCTGGACCGCCGTGTCCGCGTTGCGCGCGGTCTGGTAACCCCAGTACGCGCGCGCGACGTCGTAGACGGACTGGTCGCGCGCCCGCTGCACCAGCGCTTCGTTGGCGTTGACGAGGTGGCCCGCCGCCGACTTGCCCGCGGTCCACTTCCCGAATGTCCAGAGCGGCAGGATGGCCTGCACCTCCGCGTGCGCCGTGATGCCCTGCTCGCCGTGGAACCAGCCGCCAGTGCTGCCCGGGGTCAGGTTGCCGGGATCAGTTGCGTTGTCCGAGTCGCGGGCGAGCCGCCGCTCCGGCGTGGGACCGGCGACGTACGCCGTGGTCTGGAAGTTGGGAAAGAACGCCCAAGCCGCTTCGTCGCGCTTCCCCCGCGCGTTCTCCAGCTGCGCCACGGCCTGCATCGCGCGGGGATCGTTCTTGCGCGCGCGCTCCTGGAGCTCGCGCAGCGTCAGCCCCCTGGGAGCCGCTGCCTGCGCGACCAGCAGGACCATGAGCGAGATCATCTACTCGTTCGTGTAGTCCGAGCCGAGGTAGTTGATCAACTCTTCGCCCACCAGGTATCGCAGGTTGTTCTCTAGCCGGACCTTCTGCACGAAGAGATCGTGCTCGGGGTACACGCTCGCGGCGTGCTGCGGGCTCTTGAAGTAGAAGCTGAGCCACTCCTGGATGCCCTTCATCCCGGCGCGGGCGGCCAGGTCACCGAAGAGAGCGAGGTCGAGCACGATGGGCGCCGCGAGAATCGAGTCGCGGCAGAGGAAGTTCACCTTGATCTGCATCGGGTAGCCCATCCACCCGACGATGTCGATGTTGTCCCAGCCCTCTTTGTTGTCGCCGCGCGGCTTGTAGTAATGGATCGACACCTTGTGTTGCAGGTCCTTGTAGAGCTCCGGGTAGCGCTCCGGCTCGAGGATCTGCTCCAGCACGGAGAGCTTCGAGACTTCCTTGGTCTTGAAGTTCGCCGGATCGTCCAGCACCTCGCCGTCGCGATTGCCGAGGATGTTGGTCGAGAACCAACCCTCCATCCCCAGCATGCGCGCCTTGAGACCCGGGGCGATGATGGTCTTCATCAGCGTCTGACCGGTCTTGAAGTCCTTGCCGCCGACGGCGACTCCGCGCTTCTCGGCCAGCTCGACCAGGGCGGGAAAGTCGCAGGACATGTTCGGGGCGCCGTTCAGGTACGGCACGCCAGCCGAGATCGCCGCGTACGCATAGATCTGCGACGGGTAGATGTTCGGATGGTCCGCGTCCAGCGCCTTCTCGAACGCGGCGATGCTCTGATGCTCGGATCCGGCCTCCTGGTACGCCTCGGTCGACGCGCACCACACCATCACCGCGCGGGTGCACTTGTTCTTGTCCATGAAGCCGCGGATGTCCTGGATGAGCTGGTTCGCGAGCTCGCGCTTCGTGCCGCGCTTGACGTTCGCGCCTTCCAGCCGCTTCACCACGTTCTTGTCGAACACCGCCGGCATGGGCCGGATCTTCGAAAGCGTCGGCTGCAGTTGCGCGAGATGCTCGGGCGAGAGCACCTTCGCCTTCACCGCCGCCGTGTACGCGTCGTCCGGAATCGGGTCCCAGCCGCCGAACACCAGATCCTGCAGGCGCGCGAGCGGGACCAGGTCCTTGATCATCGCCCAGCGCTTCTCGCTGCGCTTGCCGAGGCGGACGTGCGCCATCTGGGTCAGCGATCCGATGGGCTTGCCCAGTCCCGCCTTGACGGCCTCGACGCCGGCGATGAATGTCGTGGCCACGGCGCCCATGCCCGGCAAGAGGACCGCGAGCTTGCCGTCCGCAGGGGCCACCTTCGACTTGAACTGATCCATCCGCTTCATCTCCGGAGCAGGGCCGCGCCGCTTGGCGCGGTGCGGCGCACCATAAGGGCGCGACGCGAGGGTGTAAAGGGCTTTCTCGCCCGTCTGTGGGCCGGTCTCGCGATCGGGACCGATGCATCCGGCGCGCGGCCACGGCATCATGCGTGCCATGGCAAAGAAAAAGCTGCCGCGCATCGAAGTCGGGTTCCAGGCGTTCGAAAAAGGAGCCGAAGAGGAGTTCGGCGCCGTGCGGCAGGTGCGCCCGCAGGAGCTCGTCATCTACATCGAAGACGCCGGCGATACCGTGATTCCGCTGTCGGCGGTCAGCGAGGTCATCGAGGGGAAGGTCATCGTCGACCCGCAGAAGCTCGACGATGGCGTCCGCCGCGCGATCGCCGCCGCGCACCGCGACGAAGACTACCCGTAGAAGCCCGCCCGCTCCGCGTCCCGCCGGGTGAAGCGCAGGGCGTCGGGTTGCGCGCGCCGATCGGCGTCCACACGGTACGGGCCCGCTGCATTCCCACAGGAGCCCACCCGTGACCCTCGACCTCGTCAAGGAACGTGGCATCCCGCTCGACGACCAATCCTTGAGCTGGAAGGAGATGGTCGGCCGTCCCTACAGCAAGCTCGACGTCGACGCCTTCACGCGCGTCCGCGTCATCCTCATGAACGGAATCGAGAGCGAGCAGCTCCGGTTCCTGCATGTCGCCGCGCGCATGAACCGCGAGCTGCGCGAGCCGCTGGCGCGGATCCGGCGGATCGAGCAGCAACAGCAGACGCTGGTGAACTGGCTCCATCCAGCGGACCAGTCGCCCCTCGAGACCACGCTGGGCTACGAGCAGGTCGCCATCGAGCTCACCGCCGACATCGCGCAGAAGGAACCGGATCCGTATCTGGCGCAGACGCACCGATTCGGGCTCCTCGAAGACTTCGACCATCTGTACCGATACGCAGCGCTCTACGACCGCCTGGAAGGCGGCGATGCGAACAACATCACGCAGTCGTACACGGACATTCGACCCGGCCGGCCGACGATGGTCGAGCACCGGCATCCGCTCGACGACCTGCGCAGGCCGTACGATCCGGCCACGGCGCATCCCCTCTCCAAGCTGCACGCCTATACCCTGGTCGCGGCCGAGCACCAGACGCACGACTACTACATGCACGTCGGGCCGCTCTTCAGCGACCCGATCGCCCGTCAGCTCTACGCCGAGATCGCCTCGATCGAGGAGCAGCACGTCACCCAGTACGAGTCGCTGATTCCTCCCGAGGAGAGCTGGCTCACCAAGTGGCTCCTCCATGAGGCCACCGAGGTCTACACCTACTGGAGCTGCCTCGGACAGGAGACCCATCCGCGGATCAAGCTGATCTGGGAGCGGATGCTGCAGTTCGAGCTGGGGCAGCTGCGCTTCGTCCGCGAGCTCTTCGAGTCGCGGGAGCGGCGCGATGCAAGTGAAGTGATCCCCAACCAGCTTCCCTCCCCGATCCGCTGGACGGAGCACCGCGCGTTCATCCGCGAGACGTTGAAGCAGGAGGTCAACCTGCGTGCTTCCGGGGCGGACTACGTGCAGGCTGCGGAGGAGCCGCGGCGGAGCCTCGAGCGGCGCGAGCGGCTGAACAAGGACGGCAGTCCTTCCGAAGCGGTCGCCAACGGCTACGTCTGGCGTCCCGGAACGGAGCTGTCGCCTCGGGCGCGCGACCTGGCGCAGTCCCAGCAAAGGAGCCTGCAATGAGCGACGCATTCGACACGGGCATGAACCGAACGGGGATCGCGACCTCGCCGATCGAAGCTCCGAAGACCATCCAGGGAGCGGTGGAGGGTAGGGGTCCGGCCGTGGACGGAGCGGCCGCGGCGCTGATGCGGTCCACTTGCGCCCGGGAAGCCGAGCCCATCGGTACGGTCCCGCCGCCGGCTTCGCTCAAGGGCGCGGCGAAGACCGTGCTCAAGGCGCTGCAGGGAGAGAAGGCCAGCGTGTTCATCGACAAGCTCGGCGAGCGCCTCGCGTTCGAACGGATCGGCGCGCGGCTCTACGAGGTCGTGCTGATCAAGGCGGAAGCGTACCCCACGTGGCCCGGGGGGCCGAGCCGGGAGGAGTTGCTGGAAATCCAGCGCGACGAGCTCTCTCACTTCGGCCTCTTGCAGAGTTGCATCGAGAAGCTGGGCGCGGATCCCACCGCCATGACGCCATCCGCCGACATCGCCGCGAATCTCTCGAAGGGCATTCCCCAGGTCCTGGCGGATCCGCGCACCGATTTGCGCCAGTGTCTCGAAGGCCTCCTCGTGGCAGAGCTCGCCGACAACGCCTGCTGGGAGTCGCTGATCGAGCTCGCGCAGGAGGCGGGACAGGACGAGATGGTGCGCGCCTTCGAGGCCGCCCTGCAGCGCGAAGAGCTGCACCTCGGCCGCGTCAAGGGATGGCTCAAGCAGGGCGTCGCTGCGGCCCTCGGCGCGAAACGATCGCCGGACCAACCCGCGGCGCGGCACTGATCGTCAGCGAACCGCTTCCGCGATGGCCTTTCCCATCTCGGAGGTGCTCGCCTTCCCGCCCATGTCGCGGGTGCGCGGGCCTTCGCGGATGACGGTCTCGATCGCCCGCACTACGGCGTCGCCGGCCTGCTTGTGGCCGAGGTGCTCGAGCATCATCGCGCCCGACCAGATCTGCCCGACCGGATTCGCGATTCCCTGGCCGGCGATGTCGGGTGCGGAGCCATGCACGGGCTCGAACATCGACGGGTACTCGCCCTCGGGATTGAGGTTGGCGGATGGGGCGATCCCGATGGTTCCGGTCACCCCCGGTCCCAGGTCGGAGAGGATGTCGCCGAACAGGTTGGAGCCGACCACCACGTCGAAGCGATCCGGCCTTTGCACGAAATGCGCGCAGAGGATGTCGATGTGGAACTGGTCGACGCGCACGTCGGGGTAGTGCGCCGACATCGCTTTCACCCTCTCGTCCCAGAACGGCATCGTGATGGCGATCCCGTTCGACTTCGTCGCCGAGGTGAGGTGCTTCTTCGGGCGCGAGCGGGCCAGCTCGAAGGCGTAGCGCAGGATCCGGTCGACGCCCCTGCGGGTGAACACGGATTCCTGGATCACCGTCTCGTTCTCGGTACCCTCGAACATCCGGCCGCCGACCGACGAGTACTCGCCCTCGTTGTTCTCGCGCACCACCCAGAAGTCGATGTCGCCAGGTTTGCGATCGCGCAGCGGGGAAGGGACGCCGTCCATCAGCCGGACCGGACGGACGTTCGCGTACTGGTGGAAGCTGCGACGGATGGGGATGAGCAGACCCCAGAGGGAGACGTGATCGGGCACGCCCGGGAACCCGACCGCTCCGAGGAAGATCGCATCGTGCTTGCGGATCTGCGCGATGCCGTCCTCCGGCATCATCTTCCCATGCTTCTGGTACCACTCGCAGCTCCAGGGAAACTGGTCCCAGCGGAACTCGATGCCGTACTTCGACGCGGCGGCGTCCAGCACGCGAATGCCCTCGGGCACGACCTCGTTGCCGATCCCGTCTCCGGGAATGACCGCGATGCGATGCTTCGCCATCTGTCTCTCCCTCTGGCTTCAAACGTGCGGCTGGGTGACGACCACCAGCGTTCCCGCCGAGACGCCATACTTCTCGAGCGCCCCGACCTGCGCGATCACCTGCGGGCCGGTCCGTTTGCCGGCCAGCAGCGCCGCGTAGGCGCGCAGCACCCGCTCGGTCTCCGCCTCGCTCTCGCGGACGAGCTCGACCCGGAACCGGCGCACTCCCGCGGCGAGGAGCTGCGGCAGACATGCAGCGGCGCTTTGCGCCCGCGCGTTGAATACGGTGTTCCGGCATCCTACGTCGACGATCACCGGGTGCTCCATGCCGAGGCCGTCGCGGAGGCGGATCAGGTGCTTCTCACAAGGACGGCCGCAGTCGCGGTAGTCGTGACCGTTGGAGAGCAGGTGCGAGTAGACGCAGTGCTCGTTGTGAAACAGCGGCAGATGCTGATGGATGGTCACTTCCAGGCGCTCCGCCGGAACGCCGGAGGCGAGATCGAGAAGCTGGGCGAGATCGAGATCGTACGCCGGCGTCAGCGTCGACAGTCCCAGCCCGAGCAGGGTCCGCGCGGTCAGCGCGTTGGTGGCGTTCAGGGAGAAGTCACCGTGCACCGTTTCGGTGTGCGGATTGCGGCGGAAGTGCTCGACCGCGCCGAGATGGCGGGCGAGGATGCCGTCCGGGCGCAGCCGTTCGAATCGGCGGTCGTAGCCCTCCTCACCCGGCTTCTGCACGCGTGGGGTGGCGACGATGACCTTGGCGCCCCTGGCGCGCGCCCGTTCTACGGCCACGCCCAGGCCGACCAGCTCCATGAAATCGAGTTGCAGCTCGTCGAAACCGAGGCGCAGCGCGACCTCAACCTGGCCGAGGGTGCGGAGCAAGGGGATCAGCTTCGGGGCACCAGAAGAGCCGTTTGCGGAAAGCGGTGCGACCACGGCGTCCGGATCCAGTCCGGTCCGCACGTGGCGCGCCGGTTGCGGCGGCGGGCTGCCCACGAGAGCTTGCACGACGGCGCGGCGCAACCGCTTCAGCTCCGACGGCGGCATCGCGAGCGCGCCCTCCAGCTCGAGCTCGAGGCGGCGCAGCTCGAACCCGGTCTCGCCGAATGCACAGAGCTTCTCGCGCACGAGCCCCTCGTGGAGGGGGTTGACTCGCGCGAGCTGCAGAGGCATCGCGCTCTCGACGCGGGCGGCGCGGCCGAGATCGTCGCGAGCGGTGACGATCAGCGCGGTCCCTGCCGCTCCGCGTACGCTCAGCGTGAGGCCGACTTTTCTTTCCCGAGCCGCGACGCGCTTCATCTTCCGCGTCACTTCGGCGTCCTTGGCCTTCCAGACGACGTCGCCGGCCTTCACCAGTCGCAGATCGAGAGAACCCTGGTCGGGGCCGCCGAAGAGCATCCGCAGCAGTCCAGGCGCCACCACGTCGCACGCATGCAGTCCGCCGCGAGGCTCGTCGTCCTCCGGCTTTCCCTGGTCGAAAAGGATGCGATCGCCGGCCTTCAGCTCCGGTGCGTCCGGTTCCGCACGCACGACCACGCGACCCGCCCGGGCGTGGACCTCCTCGACGCGCCCGACGAGCACGCCGCGGTGCCCGGGATAGAGGCCGTGCACCAGCGCCTGGTGGTCGGAGCCGCGGAAAAAGCCGTGCGAGAAGCTGCGCGAGAAGCTGTAGCGAAGCTCCTCCTCGTCCCTCTTCTGCAGCGGATATGGGCGGTGCTCGAGGGCGGCATCGAGGGCGCGGCGGTACTTGTCCACCGCGTTCGCGACGTACTCCGGCCCCTTCATCCGGCCTTCGATCTTGAAGCAGCAGACTCCAGCGTCGATCAGCTGGGGAAGTAGATCGTACGCGGCGAGATCCCGAGGCGAGAGCAGGTACTTGAGCTGCTCGTCGCCGCGCGCCGTCTCCACCTTGCCGTCGACGACGAGGTCGTACGGCATCCGGCAGCTCTGGGCGCATTGGCCGCGATTCGCGCTCCGGTGCTGGAGCGCCTCGCTCGTCAGGCACTGGCCGCTCCAGCTCACGCAGAGCGCTCCGTGGACGAAGCATTCGAGCTCGAGGTCGGTGCCCATGGCCATCGTCCGGATCTCATCGATGGACAGCTCGCGCGGAAGGACCACGCGGGTGACGCCGAGCGACTTCGCGATCGCCGCCGCTTCCGCCGACGAGACCGTCATCTGGGTCGAAGCGTGGAGCGGCAGCTCCGGGCAGACCTCGTGCGCGAGACGCGCGATGCCGAGATCCTGGACGAGGATCGCGTCGGCGCCGGCGCGGGCGATGTCCGCGAGGGCCGCCTCCGCCACGGGCAGCTCGCGATCGAACACCAAAGTGTTGAACGTGACGAAGCCCTTCACGCCCCGCGCGCGCAAAAAATCGAAGATGCGCGGGAGGTCCGCGACGGCGAAGTTGTCGGCGCGGGCGCGAGCGTTGAAGCCGCCGCGCAGCCCGAAGTAGACGGCGTCGGCCCCGGCCGCCACCGCCGCTCGCAGGCTCTCTTCGTCGCCGGCGGGTGCGAGCAACTCGGGTCTTGGAGGTGCTTTCGTCATCTGCGCGGGGGCCTTTCTTCTCATCGCGCGAGTGCCATGGAACAACCCAAACATCAAGCCGGCAGGCGGGCTTGCGCGGTGCGGCTTGCCTGCCCGGCTGCTTGCTGGGAAACAGGACGGGGACGGAAACCGGCGCTCTTCTCCAGCAATGGTTATGGTTTTTCAGAGGCGCCAGCCGGCGCGGGTGGAACATGGCGGATGTTGAAAACGAGAACGAAGAGACCCTGACTTGTGGTGTTTGCCGCAAGGTGGGTCAGTTCACCGCGCCCGTGTCCGTGATCCTCGTGTTCGCGCCCGCAATGGCGAAGCCGTATCCGCTGATCCCTGCCGAGGACTACCGCGTCTGCAGCGCCTGCGACGCGATCTTCACGCTGGTGAATCGCGCCGTGGATGCGCATCCGACGACGCGCGCCGCGGGGCCGTGGTCGCGTGCCATCGTCGTCTTCAGCGACGGACATGGCGTGGACGTCAAGGCCAAGCGCCAAGGCCAGCAAGTCGCCCTCGCTTAAACCCTGCGCAGGTTGGTTTGCTCGAGCAGGTAGTCCAGCCAGAGCGCGGAGAGCTTTTCGTGGAGGGAGTTTCCGCGCAGGCGCATGCGGAGGTTGTCCCAGTCCATCAGGTCCATGGGCTGGTCCTGATCGAAGCAGGAGAAGACGAAGGATTCCTTGCCGGTTTGCGGGTCGCGGTGCTTGCACAGGCACTGCGCGCAGATCTCCTTCATCATGCACTGCATCGGCGAGTTGATCGACGCGATCCCCACGTGGTCGGCCGGCAATAGCGTCTTGACCTCGTTGTGCCGGGCCCGTGCTACCGCCGCCATCATCCGGTCCGAGCCGATGGCGATGATCCGGCGGACGTTGGTGAACGGGATCGGCGGGTCGCCCAGGGCGCCGGTGGCGTAGGCCACCATCGCTTCCACCATGTTGCCGGAGAAGGCGCGGTCCTGCGCGCGACGGGCCTTGGGAGGCTTGCTCCCCTTGTCGACGGACCAGACGACGACGTCGGTGGCTTCCTCGATCTCGTCGCGCTTGAACACGTCCTGCGCGTGGCGGTAGCCGGCGAAGTACACCACGCGGCAGCCGTTGGCGCGCAGGGCCTTCGAGATGCTGAACAGGACCGCGTTGCCCAAGCCGCCGCCGCAGAGCACGACGTCCTCGCCCTTCGGGATGGTTGAAGGCGCTCCGGTCGGGCCCATCACCACCACCGGCTCGCCGGGCCTGAGGGCCGCGACCAACCGCGAAGACGATCCCATCTCCAGCACGATCAACGAGAGAAGGCCTCGCGCGCGGTCGACCCAGGCGCCGGTGAGCGCAAGGCCTTCCATCTGCAGCCGGGTCCCGTCCACTACGGGCGCCAGGGTCTCGAAGTCCTGCAGCCGGTAGAACTGGCCCGGCTGGAACCCGCGCGCAGCCGCCGGAGCGCGGACGATCACTTCCACGATGGTCGGCGTCAGGCGCTTGATCTCGTGCACCCGGGCCCGCAGATCGCTGTCGAGGCGCGCGGTCAGCGCGGCCCAGACCGGCTGCGCGCTTCCGTCCGCGCGCTCGAGCTGGTGCGCGAAGAGCCGGGCGATGTGCGGATAGCCGTCCTTCGCCGACGCCATCGCCTTCACCACGCTGCCCGCGTAGGCGGGATGGTTGTCGCCGAAGAAGCTGACGTAGCGTCCGCCGCTCGAATGGCTGGTGAAGAACCCGATCGCGCCGGTCAGGTCGTCGGTCACTTCGGCGGGAACGAGCTTTCCATTCTCGATCCGGAACGAGCTGAAGGCCGAGTGCTCCGGGTCCACCTCGAATCGGCCTGGCGCCTCCTTCTCCACGGTGGTGTTCGGGCCCGTGCCCGCCGCGACGCAGACCGTCCGCGCAGGAAGCGTCACCTCCGCGCCGGAGCGCAGCGTGAACTTGACCGCCTCGACCGCGCCGTGGGAGTCGGGTACGGCCTCGACCGGCGAGAGTCCCTCGGCGAAGGCGATGCCTTCCTCGAGGGCCTTGATCACCTCCTCGTGGTTCAGCCGGTACGCGGGAGAATCGTTCAGCGTCTTGCGGTACGCGATGGTGACGCCGCCCCACGCCTTCACCAGCCTCGCAAAGTCGGGCTCGTCGTTCGCCGCGGCGGCGCGCTCGCGCTCGCGCCGGACCTCGCGGCCGTGCTCCAGCGCTTCGGCGTAGATGTGCCGCTCTTCCGGATCGAGCACGGAGAAGACCATCTCCTCGCCGGCCGACTCGCAGAGCTTCTCGTGCCGATCGAGGAGCTTCTCCACCTGGATGGGGTAGTACGCCGCGAGCTCGGTGGCCGCGTCGATCGCCGTCAAGCCTCCGCCGATGACCACGGCCGGCAGCCTTACTTGAAGACTCGCCAGCGACCCCTTCTTGAACGCGCCCGTCAGCTGCAGCGCCATGAGGAAGTCGCTCGCCTTGCGCACCCCGCGGATCAGGTTGTTCTTCAGCCCGATGACCGTGGGCTTGCCGGCGCCGGCAGCGAGGGCGATGTGGTGGAACCCGTACCGATCGAACGCGTCCTCCAGCGTGACGGTGCCGCCGAACCGCGTCCCGCCGTAGAGGCGGAAGTGCGTCCGTCGCGCCAGGTTCAGGTGCAGGATGTCGAGGAACGTCTTGTCCCAGCGCACGGTGATGCCGTACTCGGAGACGCCGCCGAATCCGGACGTCACCCGCTCGTCGAGCGCCGTACCGAACGCGTCGTCGATCCGCTCGATGGGACCGGCGATCAGGTGCTCCGCGATCGGCTCGATCTTGAGCCCGTCGATGCCGACGACGCCGAACCCCTCGTTCAGGAGATGGTGCGCGAGCGTGTAGCCGGCGGGGCCCATGCCGACCACCAGCACGTTCACGCCGGAGTAGGGCCGCGGGTGCTGCCGCTCGAACCGCAGCGGGTTCCACCGGGTGAGCAGGCTCCAGATCTCGAATCCCCAGCGGATGCGCAGGACGTCGCTCAGGACGCGCGTCTCGATCTGCGGAATGTTCACCGGATCCTGCTTCTGGTACACGCAGGCCTTCATGCAGTCGTTGCAGATGCGGTGCCCCGTCCCTGGCGCCATCGGATTGTCGATGCAGACCAGCGCCAGCGCGGAGAGGAAATCGCCCTCCCGGGCCGCGGTGTGCATTTCGGAGATGCGCTCCTCGAGCGGGCACCCGGTCAGCGGCGTTCCCAGCGGGTTCTTGCGGTAGCGGGGTGAATCCTTCTCCGCGAAACCCTTCGCGCAGGAGTCCTTCTCGCGCTCGTGACAGTAGATGCAGTAGTCGATCTCGCTGCGGACCTCGCGGGCGGACATGCGCGGGTCGGTGAGGCGGAACCCATCCCGCCGGCGCTGGTGCTCCTCATGGCCGGCGAGGATCTCGGGCCGGTCGGCGCGCGGCCGCCGCAGCGGGACCAGCTGCTGGAAGTCGAGCGGGCGAGGAAGTCGGAGGAACACCCAATCCGGCCGCTCCTCTTGCAGCGAGAGCGCGTAGAGCCAGCGGTCGAACAAGTCGAGCAGCTTGCGCGCGAGTCCGACGTCCTCGCCCGCGTATTTCGCGCCGGGCAGCCCCGCGTCGGCGAGGCCGCGGTGCAGTGCGCCGCAGAGGTCATGCCAGGCGAGGAGCTGCGGCGACCCAGGCTGCGCGCTCTCCACCTCGAGCAGCGTCTCGATGACGATCGCGACCAGGAGCTCCGCGTCGTTCCTGGCGAACGACGCGCGCGGATCGCGGCAGGCCGCGGCGGCGAGCAGCGGGCGGACTTCCGCATCGAGAGCGGAGAAATCGGAGGCTCGAGGCCGGTCCTTGGGCCCTTTCCTGAACACCCGCCGCTGGACGAAGTCGCGCTTGACCCGGAAGAGCGGTGCTTCGCGGCCGGCGGCCTCGCGCAGCCTCTTCAGATCCCTTTCTACGCCGAAGAGCCGTCCGAGAAACCGCGACACCTGCGCGCCGGTCTCGAGGAGCAGGGCACTCTCCTCGGGCCCGCGCAGCGGCACGCTTCCCTCGCGATGCGCCCGGTAGCGTGCGAACAGGGCGGAGTCCGCTTCCTGCAGGAAGTCGTCGAACGCGCGTGTCAGGTCGGCCAGGCGTCTGGTGTCGTGCAGGTCGGCAGAACGGAACCCCGGGATCCCGAGCTGCAGGTCCGGGGTCTCAGGATTTGCGAACAGGGCTCTTTCCATCGGGCGAAGCGATCTTGCCAGAACCCGTCGCTCGGTCGCATCGGGAAAGTGGCCACACTCCGCCGCCGCGTACCCGATGTGCTCTGGCCGCTTACATCAGCGCTTCTGCGGCTGGCACCGCGTGGCCGCTGCGATGTCCGTGACCGCGACCCGCTCGTGGGTCCGAAACACGGCGTAGTCCTCGTGGTTCTCCGTCACCACGTCGGTGACCACGTCGATGAACCTTTCGCCGTCGCGCAGCGCGACTGCCACCGGCCGATGCACGAGGACCGCTTCTTCCAGGACGTCGATGAAGCTGCAGCGCCCGACGGAGTCCTGGCAGATGACGGCCACGCTTCGAAGATAAGCGATCCGACCCGTTCACGCCCGCGGGCGGCGTCCCTGGCAGTCGGGGCAGAGGCCCTCCGCCTGCACGCGGACGGCGCGGACGTCGAACCCTTGCGCGTCGCGCACCCGGAGGCGGTCCAGCTCGCTGTCGTGGAGGTCGCGCACCTTCTTGCAGGAGGTGCAGACCAGGTGGTGGTGCGGATGTCCTGCCCCGCTGCCAGGCAGCGCGGATTCGTACCGGGCTTGCTCGTGCAACGGATTCACGTCGACGACGGCGCCGATGGCCTTGAGCGCCTCCAGGTTCTTGTAGACCGTGGCGAGCGAGAGCGTGGGAATCCGCCGTTGCACGGCCTTGTGCAGCTGCTCGGCGCTCGGGTGCTCCCGCGAGGAGGCGAGCGCCTCGAAGATCGCAAGCCGCTGGTGCGTCACGGAGAGCCCGTGCGTCCGGCAGTACTGGGCGAACGTCTCGACGTCGTTCCGCTGCTTCTTCACGTCAGATCCTGGGCCAGCGAACGCCGCACCGCATCGGGCAGCGTGGCGCGATGGCCATACGAGGGATGGTCAATCACCAGAGCGGCCGGTCCGCGCAAGAGCGCGGGGGCGTCGGGCACCTTGAAGCGCACGTACTGCACCGACGAGACGCGCCCTGGCTCCTCGCGATTCGGCTCCAGCTCACCCTTCACGCGGGTGTCGCCGACCTCCAGCCAGACGTGGTCGCGCAGCCCGAAGAGCCGGGCAAGCCGCTCCTTCACGTCGGCGTCGCTGCCGGTCAGCTCGATCATCAGCGTCGCCGACAACTCGCCGGCGCCGGGCAGCATGCTGTTGAACCCCTCCACCTCCTCGGCCACCTGGGCGGCGTCGGTGATGCGCTCGATCCGGAGGATCTCCTGCACCTGGAACTTCACGGTGATCCGATTCTCGAAGACGAACGTCATCTCCGGACCGACCTGGACGCGCCGATCCTTCTTGGCGGCGATCACCTCCTTGCGGAAGCGGTCGCGTACGCCTTCGTAGACGGGAAGGGGCCAGAGATCCTTCGGATTCAGCGGTTGCATCAGGTGGGTTTCGCTCCGGGCAGGTCGCCCTGTTTCGGGTTGTCGGTCCGCGGCGAGCGCAGCGGCTCGCCGGCATAGGCGGCGCTCAGGATCCGCACCGGGTGGTACGAAGGCCGCCCCGTCTTCTGCTTCAACTGCAGTCCCGCCAGAGGGCAGTCGCTGGAGACGACTTCCGGCTCGGCGTTCTCCACCCGCTGCGCGGCGCCCTCGGCCACCTTCAGGCTGTCGGCAAAGAACTCGCTCTTCATCCCCCATGTCCCGTCCATGCCGCAGCAGCGGTCGACGAGCGTCACGTCGCCTCCGGCCCACTTGAGCAGGTCCCGGCCGCGGTAGCCGAAGTTCTGCACGCGGTTGTGGCAGGCGACGTGAAAGGCGACCTTTCCGACCGCGCCCGGCGGCGGCTTCGGCAGCTTCTTCGCGCGCGCCTGCTGCAGGACGAAATCGCTCAGATCCATCACTGCGGCCGCCACCTCGCGCCCCTCGGCCGTGGGCACCAACTCGGGATACTCGGTGCGCAGCATCAGGGTGCAGGACGGACCCGGCGTTACGATCTTGCGGCCGGCGCGGACGGAGGGAAGCAGCGATTCCACGTTCCGGCGGGCGAGCGTGCGCGCTCCTTCCAGATCGCCGCCATCGATCTTCGGCATTCCGCAGCAGACCTGTTCGGGGCACTCGACGTCGCAACCTGCCCTCTCCAGGACGTCGACGGCCGCCTTGGCGATGGCCGGATCGTTGTAGTTCACGTAGCAGGTCGCGAAGAGGGCCACCGGCGTCTCGCCGGAAGCGACGGGCGCGCGGCGCGCCCACCAGGTGGCGAACGTCTCCTCGGCGTAGGTGGGGAGCTGACGCTCCCTGGCGATGCCGATGGTCTTGTCCATCAGCATCCGGTTGAAGGCATTGTGCGCGGCGGCGTTCGCGAGCGGCGCGATCTTCGTCATCACGCTTCCGACCAGGTCGGTCGCGCCGAGGAAACGCTCGCGGAGCGCGATGCCCTCGTCCTTTGCCCAGAGCATCTTCGCCCGCAGCATCAGTTTGGGAAAATCGACGGCGAACTCGTGCGGCGGCACATACGGGCACTTCGGGAAACAGAGCTTGCACTCGTAGCAGAGCTCCACCACCCGCCGGTGGTCCTTGTCCCCGAGAAGGTTCACCGGGTTCTCGGTGGACACCGTCACGTGCTTGAGGAGCTCCGCGGCCTCGTGCTCCTCGATGATCTTGCCACCCTCGATGTGCTTGCCTTCCGCCTCCTCGCGATGCGGATCGAGCTCGTCGACGCGCCGGAAGAGGACGTCGAACGAGGGGCAGAGGTTGAAGCACAACCGGCAGCCGTTGCAGATCTCGAACACGCGATGGAGCTCGGACTCCATGTGCGTGCCGTCCCAGAACTGTGGGTTGTCGTACGCCATCCCGTGGGGGTCGGCGGCGGGCCAGTCCTGCTGGCCGGCGATCGGCAGCCTCATCCGGTGCCCCTCGAGGACTTATCCCTCGGCCTTGACCTGCTGCAGGCCCTTGGCGAAGCGCCCGGCGTGAGCCTTCTCGGCCTTGGCGAGCGTCTCGAACCACTCGGCGATCTCGGCGAAGCCTTCCTCCCGCGCCTGCTTGGCGAATCCCGGGTACATCTGCGTGTACTCGTACGTCTCACCCGCCACGGCAGCCTTCAGGTTCTTCTCGGTGTCGCCGATAGGCTCTCCGGTCGCCGGATCGCCGACCTCCTGCAGGTACTCGAGATGGCCGTGGGCGTGGCCGGTCTCGCCTTCGGCGGTGTCCCGGAAGAGACCGGCGAGGTCCGGACGGCCTTCGACGTCGGCCTGCTTGGCGAAGTAGATATAGCGGCGGTTCGCCTGGCTCTCGCCGGCGAAAGCGGCCTTGAGGTTCTCGTGCGTCTTGCTGTTCCTCAAATTGGGCATGCGTGGATCCCTCTGTGCAGGAGAAGTTGTGGAGTTGGAGAATCATTCTCCAAAAAGGATTCGCACCGTCAAGGCAAAATCGTTCTTGAAGGTGGACCGTAGCGTCCGCCTGGTTACACACTGATCGCGATGGCGGACGAGAGCGCGAACCGACGCCTCAAGATCGAAGCCCATGACGCGAGCCGCGTCGAGTGGTCGATGTACATTCCGCTGCCCCGGGATCGGGAGATCAGCGAGGCCGAGGTTTCCTTCCGGCTCGAGTTTCCCGAGAACGTCTACGTCCCGCACGACGGATGGGAACAGCTGCAGATCCTCGCCCGCCTCTCCAGCCCCGACGAGGAATCCGCAGCTCCCGAGCCCCTCACCGTCGACGGCCTGCGCCGCTCGGCGCTGGGCGTCGCCCGCCGCCTCAAGCTCTTGCGCGAGAGCATCCCCCGCGCGGCTGTGGCGCACTCGCTCAATCCGATACCCGTCGCGCCGTCGCTCGCCGGGGAGCTGGAGCACATCCTCGACCAGGCCGTCGGCACCCTCGGGCATGCGCGCGCCATCTTCGGTCCGCGGGCTGACGACCCGCCCGAGCTCGGCCGCGAGCGGGCTCTCGCCGACGAGTTCCTCTCCGGCCAGCTCCTGGAGCTGCTCACCGTCGCCGAGGAAACCTGCGCCCGCATGCTCGCGCCGGCCGGCCTGCCCGGCTATCGGGCGGTGGCGCAGAAGCTGCGTGGGCGGGTGGCGGACACCCTCTCCGCCGAGCTCCACGAGCGGGAGCGGAGGGGCGAGATGCTCCCCGACGGCGAGGACGTGGAGGCGCTCGCGCTCTTCCTCGACCGCGCGGCCCAGCTCAAGAAGCATTTCCAGGAAGTGCTCTTCCTCGAGCCCGAGACGAAGATGATCGACGAAGCGGTGCGCAATTGGGTGGGACTCTCGGGCGCCGCGACTGCCTTCATCATCTACTTCGGGCTGCAGGCGCTCCAGACCAGCGCCGCCGCGGGCCTCGGGCTCTGGACGCTGATGACCGTGGGCGCGGTCGCCTACGCTCTCAAGGACCGGGCCAAGGAGCTGACGCGGCAGTGGCTGGCCGGGAAGCTCTCCCATCTCTACGCCAACCGCGTCCTGGCGCTGCGGGAACCGCAGAAGTTCGACCGCAGCCGCAACGTCGTGCTGCGGGCGCGCGAATCGCTGGCGCAGGCGCGCGTCGCCCGCCCCGACCCGCTCAACCCGGGCGGCGGCGCGGTGCAACGGCTGGTGACGCTCGACTACAGGCAGCGGGCGCGGGTGACGCGCCTCAAGGGTCCTTCGGCGCCGGCGTTCGAGCGGCTCAAGATCGTCTTCCGCTACGATCTCGCGCCCATCCTCACTCGCCTCGATGACTCGGTGAAGCGGGTGCCGGTCCCCGCCGGCGAGGGCGTCAGGTTCGCGGACGCCCCCAGGNNNNTTCAACTCCCGCGGGGGTGGAGAAGCGCGAAGCGCTGATCGTGCTCAACCGCCGCGGGATCGCGCGCATCGTTCCCGAGGGGACCGCCCAGCCGGTGCCGCCCGCCGAGCTCGAGCTCCCGGAGCTCGACGACAACGGAGTGGAGCTGCTGCCGCAGGCCTGAACGCAGAGGGCGCCGGTCCGTCGTGGACCCGCGCCCTCGCATGAACGTCCTGTGCGCACGAGCTATGACAGGTTGTCGTTCACCAGTTTCGTCATCTCGAACATCGAAACGGTCCTCTTTCCCCCGAACACCTCGCGGAGCTGCTCGTCCGCGTTGATGTTCCGCTTCTCCTTCTTGTCCTGCAGGTTGTTCCTCTTCACGTACTGCCAGAGCTTCTTCACCACTTCGGTGCGCGGCAGCGGTTTGTCCCCCACGATTTTCGCGAGCGCCGCGCTGGGCTGCATGGCCTTCATGAAGGCGGCGTTGGGCTTGCGTGCGGTCTTCTTGGCGGACTTCTTCGAGGCGGCTTTCTTGGCGGCCATCCGGTGTTTCCTCCCATGGGGGAGCGGTCTCCCCTCGAAAAACCAGCGCACTCTGACAGAACCGGATCGGCTCCGTCCAGCGATTTCTCCCTCTGGAAGGAACGAATCTTCCCCTTGGCGCGGCCGCGTCAGCGAGCCCTCGGCCGCGAGATCCGCAGCAGGGAGGCGCCCTCGCGGCGCAACAGGAGCGTCAGCGCGGCGTTTTTCGGGGCCGCCCGCGGAAGCCACTCCCGCTCCTGCTTCTCGCTGGCGAGGATCAAAGCTTCGCCGCCCGGCGCGAGGAGACGGGCGCCGTCCCCCAGCTCGCGCGCAGCGACGGAAGGACCCGCCGAGGCGGACAGCTCACCCACTACCAGAGGGAAGCTCTCCGGCAGAAGGCCGTCTGCGGGGAGCAGCGTCTCGCGGACGGCAACGTCGAGGCGCAGGCGGCGGGCGTTTCGCCGCAGGAATGCGGTGTCGAGCAGATCGCGGTCCTGGGCGAGCACCTCGCAGGACGTGTAGCGAGACTTAAGGTGAAGTGGGAGAGCTCCATACCCGGCGCGGAACGCCAGCGCTCGGGCCGGCGCGGTGCGCGGCAGCGACTCCGCGAGAAGGGAGAGAAGACGGAAGTGAACGGGATCTTCCGAAGCGTCGTACGGCCGGGAGAGCCGCAGCCCCGCGAATTCCGTCTCGTCCCGCGCGTAGACCTCTTCGTCGGCAAGGTCGATGGCCGCCGGGGCGGCAGGCAGCGCAAAGACGTCGTGCCTCGCGCCCCTTCCCACGTGGACGAGCCCGGTGAGCCCAAGCGCGAGCACGACCGCGGACAGATCGCGGATGATCACGGCGCGAACTTCGGCGCCGAGCGCGCGGCCTCCCTCGAGCAGGTAGCGGATCGCGCGCGGGCCGATGCGCGCCGGGACGTTGCACAGCACCCAATCGAATCGTTCGCGGGCGAGCTCGCGGTAGCCGAGCCCGGGCCGCACTTCGACGTTCTGGAGGCCGAGCTCGCTCGCGTTGTGCGCGGCGGCCGCCACCGCGAGCAGGTCCCGGTCGACCAGGACGCATCGGGTCGACGGCCAGCGGGCCGCGACCGGAAGGCCGAGCGCGCCATATCCGCAGCCGAGATCGAGCAAAGACGCCGGCGGATCGGCAGGCAGATGCCGCAAGAGCAGCAGGGTGCCTTCGTCGACGGCCTGCGAGGCGAAGACGTCCCATGGAACGTCCAGCGCAAGCCGCGGAAAGCCGGGCGCCGCCGCAACCACCCTCCCCCGCGCGTAGGGGCCGAGCGCCTTGCGCGCGAGAGCGCTCGGCGCGGGCAGCACCGCAGGGCCGCCGGCGCGCCGCCTCTTCTTCACGGACGCCTTCGATGTGCTGCCTCCGCCGCTCTCAGCAGCGCCTCGCGCAGGTCGGGTTCGAGACGCGACGGCCCCAGGACGCGCGAGGGCTCCGCGGCAGCTCGTACGAGCGGCGCGGCACAGACTCCGGCGCGCCGGCGTGCCTGGTCGAGGGCGCCCTCATGGGCGAGCCCGAACTGGAGCGCGCGCACGGTGTTCTTGCCGAGCTTCCGGTTCAGTCTTTCGAGGAGCATCACCCGCGCCGCGTCGAGCTGGTCGCGCCAGCGGTGGTCCTGCACGAGAACGTGCAACGTGCCGCCGCAGAGGACGGTGGGCTGCGCCCGCGCCGCGATCTGTCTTCCGACGGCGCTCTCCCAGAGCTCCGGGCCCACCCCGCGGGGCAGCCGCCTCGCCATGCCCGCCTCCCGCAGCGCCCGGTGCAGGATGCCGGAGAGCTGTTCAGACCTTCCGCAGGGCGCGAACTGCGTCACCTGCGTCTCCGCAGAAGAGCCAGCCGCATGGCGGCGACGATCTCCTCGATCACGTAGGGGCGCTCGACCACCGGAACGGCGGCCGGCTCGGACGCCTCGCCGCGACGGCGCGAGAGGATCAGCGCCAGTCTCCGCGACGCCGACCGCTCGCGCATCTCGGCCAGGGCTTCGTCCTCCAGCGAAGGCCAGTTGCGATCCTCGAGCAGCACCACGTCGGCGCGATCGAGCGCGCGGAGCGCCTGCGAAGGAGCGTGCGCAATGCCGACCCACGCCGGCAACAGCCGCTTCAGTCGCTCAGCTTCGTGCAGGTCGCGTCCGACGAGCAAGAGTCTCCGCTGCGCTGCGTGCGTCATGCTGGTCCTTCCGCTGGTCCGGTCCATCGACATCGATGAAATCGCACACTTCGTGGAGCCGGCTGAAAATCCGCGGTCCCACGCGTTGCTCGAGATTTTCGGCGCTCTGTCCGTCCGCCTTGAACTGCCAGTCGAGAGTGCCCGGGCGCGGATAGTTCGTCGCGAGCAACGTGGGGCGCCTGGCGTTGTAGCGAACGCTGAGGACCTCGTCGAGGACGCCCTGCTCGAACTCGCGGTTCTTGCCGCCCTTGCCGATCTCGTCGATGGCCAGTACGTCCACGGCACGCAGCGGCTCGAGCCACTCGCGCGAGGAGAGACCGCGCGAGAAGCCGTCGCGGATGTCGGAAAGGAGCAGGAAGAATTCTTCGTAGCGACCGCGAACGGACTTCTTCGCCGCCAGCTCGCGCAGAATCGCCGCGAGGAGATGCGTCTTTCCGCTTCCTGGAGGCCCGCAGAAAAGGAGCGCGCGTTGGCCCGCGGCCGCCGGGACGAATTCGTCCACGAAACGACGTGCACGAGCGAGCGCGATCTTCTGATCCGGGCTGATTCCCGCATAACCAGCCAGTGTCCGATTGAGGAACTTGGGCGGCAGCCGGAGCCCGGTGAGCAGCGCGAGCCGCCGGGGATCGGCGCCGCAGGCGCAGCCGCGCAGCACGTCGTACCCGCGGTCGTCGCGCGCATAGAGGCGGCCCTGGCCATGGCAGGACGGGCATCCGGCCGTACACGAGCAGGCCGCGGCCACCGCCTTGTCCTCGCGCTGCTGGAAGCTGAAGCCTTCTCCGCCACAGAGGGCGCAGACCGGCTTTGCCGCTGCGGGTTCCGCCATCGATGCTGCTCCTAGAGGAGGAACGCGCGCGGCGGCACGCCGAGGCGCTCACTGGATGCAGACAGAAGCATGAGCTGCAGGCTGCGCTGATAGCGGCGCCGGGTCATCGCCGGCGGACGCGGAGCGATGCGCGAGCGGAGCGCGGATCCGGCCTGCAGCGCCGCCGCGCGGGGCAGCTCGCGCAGCGCCGCCTTCAGCGCGGCCACCGCGGCGGTCCAGTAGCCGTCTCCGCCTTCCTGCGCGAGGAGATGCTCGGCGCGCTCCGCAAGGGAGTGCCACGCGGCGCGCGCGGCGAGGCCGGGCGCCTGCGCCGCGGCGCGCAGCTGGCCGCTGAGACCCTCGGTCGCCGGAGCCGGGGGCTTGCGGCGCGCCGAGATCCGCTGCAGCGCCGGAGCGATCACCTGGAGCGAGAGCGCCGTATCCACTGCGCCGCGCACGGTGGAGCGCGTCCGCAGCCGCGCGGCCTTGCGGACCTCCCCCAGCACCGCGGCGAGAGGAACTTCGGCGGCGTACCAGCCGAGGGCGAGCTGCGCATCGGCAGGCGACAGGAGCAGGCCGCGCCCCCGGACCCTTGCGAGCTCTTCCGCGATGGCCTCGACGTATTGTCTGGCAGTCAAGCCGTTTACCCCTCTCGGTCGCCGTGCCAGGTTGCAGGAGGGGTCCGACACCGCCGCAGCAAAAGCGGTCATCCCCTCGCTGCGCTGGCGTGCTAGCACTGCCGCTAACCACGCGTCAAGACTCAGGAAACGTGCCGGAAGGAGCACAGCTTTTCCACAGCGTGCGGGGACCGTTCGGGCGCGTAACGCAAGCTGCTTTTGGCGCCGTCCACAGCCGGTGATCAAGTCCGCCCCCGGGCCTGTGGAAGGGGGAGGGGGAAAGCTTGGCCAAACGCCCCTGCCTGGTTGAGAATCGACCTCCCGGATGCTTACCGACGACGCCAGCCGCGGTCGCCTCCTCACCGAGTCGAGCACGCGCGCGTTCTCCGGCCTTCGCACCCGCGCGATGGAAACGCTCGCCCGCATCCGCGCCATCGCGCTCGCGGCGTTCGGTCTCGTCGCCGTCACCTTCTCCATCGCCGGCGATCCGGAATCGCGCGCCGAGCTCTGGCCGCTGCTCGGGTACGCGTTGAGCGGATACCTGCTCTTGCGCTGGCGACGGGGCGGCGGCTGGCGCGAGCACTTGACGATGGCCTCGCCGATGTTCGACGTGGCCTTCATGTTCCTGCTGCTCTGGACCATCGGCCCGCGAGCGGACAGCCAGATCTTCAATGCCGGTTGGACCGTCGGCGTGTTTGCGCTGCTGGTCGCCTTGTCCGCGCTCTCGCTGCGGTCGCCGCTGATCTCCGCCACCGCGGCGCTGGCGTTCGGATTGCTCGCCGCGCTCCAGGTCCGCGCAGGAGTCGCCTGGGCGAGCATCGCCATGAGCGGAGTCGTGCTCGCGCTCGTCGCCATGGTTTCCGCCGCCGTCGTGCGCGAGCTGGACCGCCTGGTCGCGCGGCTCGTCGTCAACGAGGTCAGCCACGAAGAGCTGCGGCGCGCGCAGGGCGAAGCGGAGACGCTCACCCATCTTCTCGTGCACGACATGAAGGGGCCGCTCACCGGCCTCATCGGTCTGGCCGAGGTGGTGGCGAGCGAGATCAAGGGACCGCTGCAAGCCGACGTGAAGATGATCGAGCAGCAGGGACGCCGGCTGCAGGCGATGGTGGGCGACCTGCTCGCCATCGCCAAGCTCGAGCGCGGCGTGCTCACTTCCGCGCCGGAGACCGTCGACCTCTCGGCGCTGCTCATCTCGCTGGCCAACGCGTACGCCGCCAGCGCGCGCAACGCCGGCGCGCAGATCAGCGCCCGGGTGGAGCCGGGACTGTGCGCGATGCTTCACCGTGAAATGGTCCACCGCTTCTTCGACAACCTGGTGCTGAACGCTCTCGACTTCGTGCGCCCGGGCGGACGCATCGAGGTGGCCGCCTCGCAGGATGGGCCCGAGTTGACGCTGGCGGTGCGCAACACCGGCGAACCGGTGCCACCGGAAGCGCGAGGCAGGTTGTTCCAGAAAGGCGTCGTCCAGCGTGGGTCGCGGCAGAAGCACAACCTCGGGCTGGGCCTCTACCTCTGCCGCCTGGTCGCGGTGGCGCACGACGGCTCGATTGCGCTGCGCGACGAGCCGGGATGGGCGACATCGTTCGTCGCGCGCCTGCCGGTCGAGGCGCGGCGGGCGGCGCTCGATCTGAGGGCGCCGATCAGCCGCGTTGGGAACGCCTGAACAGCGGGATCACCTTGGCGAGGGCGCCTTCCTCGTCAGGGGCGGCGCTCGGCATCCGGTCGCCCACGTCGTCGTGCAGGGAGAGGTATCCCTCGCGCTGGCAAAGCGTAGCGATGGCCTCGACGAGCTCGCGGCGAACGTCGCGCGGCAGCGCCTCGAGGTAGCCGAGCATCTCGATTCCCTCTGGCGAGATGCCGTACTCCGGCTTCCAGCCCCTTCCGTCCATCCTCGCCCCCGTGTAGGGAAAGGTCGGCACGGGCAAAAGAGGGCGCATCCCTGCCGAGGTACTGGCGAGGGAGCAGGCGGCTGCCAGTAAAAGAGCGGCGGACCCTTGAGGATCCGCCGCCCGGCGCTCGTCAGCGTAAGGGGGGTTACGCGTTTGCGAGCAGCCCAATCGATTTGATTACGAGCAACCCATGGAGTTGCCGCAATTCAGGCATTTGTAACAGGTGCCGTTGCGCACGGTGATATGTCCGCAGGTGTCGCAGAACGGCGCATCGCCGGAGAGCTTGCCGAGCAGCTCGTCCTGGGCCCGCGCCGCCGCGCGCGCTGGATCTGGCGGGTCCGACTTCTGCGCCGCCTTCGCCGCCCTGGCCGGGCTC
Source organism: Deltaproteobacteria bacterium (assembly GCA_005879535.1). Lineage (NCBI taxonomy): Bacteria > Pseudomonadati > Myxococcota > Myxococcia > Deltaproteobacteria bacterium. The sequence goes on from VBKI01000084.1 coordinate 42,841, forward strand.
GCGGCAGCCGGCGGCATCGGGTCCGCCGTCTGCGCGCTCTTCGGCGTCTCCGCGGCTTCCTCCGGCGTGACGTGCGCCAGGTCGTCGCGCTTCAGGTACTCGACGCCGAGCGCGCGGAACACGTAGTCGATCACCGAGGTGGCGAACTTGACCCGGTCGTGGCCCTGCACCGGACCCTGCGGCTCGAAGCGGGTGAACACGAACTGCTCCACCAGCACGTCCAGCGGCACCCCGTACTGCAGGGCGATGGAGACGAGCATCGCGAAGCAGTTCATCACGCTGCGCAGCGCCGCCCCCTCCTTGTGCATGTCGATGAAGATCTCGCCCAGCTCTCCACTCTCGTACTCGCCGGTCCGCAGGAACACCTTGTTCCCACCGACCTTGGCCTCCTGCGTGATCCCGTGCCGCTTGGGGGGCAGCCGGCGCCGCACGCTGGCCGCGAGCTGCACTGGCGCGGGCGCGGTCTTCGCCTGGAAGGCGGCTTCCGCCATGCGCTCGGTCTGCTCCACCGTCAGGTCGGGGATCAGCTTGCGCAGGGCCTGCGCCATCTCCTTTGCGTCCTTCGGCAAAGGGAGCTTCGCGGCGACGTCTCCGGCGCTGAGCGGCTGCGACAGCTTCGAGCCGTCGCGGTAGAGCGCGATGGCTTTGAGTCCGAGGCGCCAGGACTCCCAGTGGATGCGCTCGACCTCCTCGACCGTCCCGTCGTGCGGGAGGTTGATGGTCTTGCTGATGGCGCCGGAGAGGAACGGCTGCACCGCGGCCATCATCCGGACGTGGCCCATCGGCTCGATGTAGCGGGTTCCCAATGGCCCGCACCGGTTCGCGCAGTCGAAGACGGGATGATCTTCCGCCTTCAGGAAGGGGGCGCCTTCGACGGTCTGCCGGCCGCAGACGATCAGCGTGGCCTTGTCGATCTGCTCGTCGGTGTAGCCGAGCTTTGCGAGCAGCTGTTTGCCCTTGCTGCCGGCGTCGAGGCCGAGGCGCTGCAGCGCCGCCGCCCCGAGAACGTGCGAGGCGAACGCCGCGCGCAGGTCGAATACGGACTCGAGCGACTTCTCCACCCTGGCGACCTCCGCCGGCAGAAGGCCGCGCGCCTCCAACTCTGCGGGCGCGAACTCCGGTACGCTCTTGAGCGTCGCCGTGCCGCGGACGTAGTCGACGATGGCCTGCACCTGCGCCGGAGCGTAGCCGAGCTTCTTCAGCGCTCGCGGCACGGACTGGTTCACGATCTTGAAGCTGCCGCCGCCCGCCAGCTTCTTGAACTTGATCAGCGCGAAGTCGGGCTCGACGCCGGTGGTGTCGCAATCCATCAAGAGCCCGATGGTGCCCGTCGGCGCGAGCACCGTCGCCTGCGCGTTGCGATAGCCGTGCTGCTCGCCGAGCTGCACGGCGCGGTTCCAGGCGTCGTGCGCCGCATCCATCAACTCGCGCGGCGCGAGGGCGTGATCGATGTTCGCCACCGAATCGCGATGCAGGCGCATCACCTCCAGCATGCTCTCGCGATTCAGCGCGTATCCCTGGAACGGCCCTTTCGCGGCCGCCATCTCCGCGGACAGGGCATACGCTTCGCCGGTCATGATGGCGGTGATCGATGCGGCCACTGCGCGGCCTGCGTCGGAGTCGTAAGGCAGGCCCTCGACCATCAGCAGCGTCCCCAGGTTTGCGTACCCGAGCCCGAGCGGCCGGAACTGGTGGCTGCGCTCCGCGATCCGCTTGGTGGGATAGCTGGCGAGATCGACCGCGATCTCCTGCGCAAGGAAGAAGATGCGGCAGGCGTGCCTGTATGCCTCGACGTCGAACCTCCCCGTCTTCTCGTCGAGGAACTTGAGCAGGTTGAGGCTGGCGAGGTTGCAGGCGGTGTCGTCGAGGAAGACGAACTCGCTGCATGGGTTGGAGGCGTAGATCCGGTCGGTGGCCTTGCAGGTGTGCCATTTGTTGATCGTGTCGTCGAACTGCAGCCCCGGATCGGCGCACTTCCATGCCGCCTCGGCCATCTCCCGCCAGAGCTCTCGCGCGGAGAGGCGCTCGACCACCTCTTGCGTGGTGCGGGTGGTCGTCTCCCAGACCGCGTCCTTGCTCACGGCCTCGACGAACCGATCGCTGACGCGGACGGAGTTGTTCGCGTTCTGGCCCGAGACGGTGCGGTAGGCGTCGCCGTTGAAGTCCGCGGAGTAGCCTGCAGCGATCAGCGCCGCGACCTTCTTCTCCTCGCGCGCCTTCCACTGGATGAACTCGCGGATCTCGGGGTGGTCGACGTTCAGCACCACCATCTTCGCCGCGCGTCGGGTGATTCCGCCCGACTTGGTGGCGCCGGCGGCCTTGTCGAGCACCTCGAGGAAGCTCATCAGGCCCGAGCTGGTGCCCCCGCCGGAGAGCCGCTCCATCTTGCCGCGCAGCTTCGAGAAGTTCGTCCCGCTGCCGGAGCCGTACTTGAAGACCCGCGCCTCGTCGTGAACCAGGCTGAAGATGGAGTCGAGATCGTCTTTGCAGCTCTGGATGAAGCAGGCGGAGACCTGGGGCCGCGTGTACGCGTCCTCGGTCATGTACGCCCGCCCGCTGGCGAGATCCACGGCGTAGTTTCCGCCGCTGCCCTTGATCCGGTACTCGTGCCAGAGCCCGCAGTTGAACCACACCGGGCTGTTGAAGGCGCCGATCTGGTGCACCAGCATGTAGGTGAGCTCGGCCTCGAACGCCTCGGCGTCGGCGGCGGAGGCGAAATAGCCGCCCATCTCCTCGCCGGCGGTGCGCAGCGTATGCGCGACCCTGCGCACGAGCTGGCGCACCGATTCCTCGGCGCCGCTGCCCGTCGGAACTCCGGCCTTGCGGAAATACTTGGAGACCGCGACGTCGGTGGCGAGCTGCGACCAGCCGGCCGGAACTTCCGCGTCGTCCATCTTGAAGACGACTTCGCCGTCGGCGCCCGAGATCTTCGCCGGGCGCCGCGTCCACTCGACCGCGTCGAGCACCTCCATTGCGGTCATCGCATCCTTCGTGACGCGACGCGTCACGGCCAGTCCCTTGGCCTTGCGGGAGGGTCTCGGACCCTCCGAGCGGGGAGCGGTCATGGACGCACCTGCAGGCAGGGCGGACAAGGCTGCGGGATCATTCTTGCCGGGCTTCGCCATCGATGTTTTCCCCTCCAGTTCCACAGTCGCGGTCGCGATGCGGAAGTGTGGGCAGAGTGCGGCAAACGGGACTCGCTTGTCAATCGCGGACCACTACGTATTGTGGTGACGCGATGCACAATGCGCAATGCTTAGTAGGTTTCCCACAGCTTGTGGATCGCTTTCACACAGGCCCAAGAGACCGGATGCCGGATCGTTTCACGCGCTTCGCACAGCGCCGCGCCGTCCTTCCCTTGTGTCCAAGTTGTGGTAGGAAGGCGCCCCCTTTCGCAAAGCACCGGGTGTTCACATGAAGACTCTGACCGAGTTCAGCGGGACCCTGATCCGCATGGCCGCGAAGGCGGAAGCGGAAGCCCGCAAGAGCCTGCCAAAGGAGCTGACCCGCGTCGCGCCGGCGCCCGCGGTCTCCGAGGGCGTGACCGCAAAGCCGAACGAGAACGCCTCCGCCGTGCTGACCGATCCCGGTGCAGACAGCACGACCGGCGCGGCCGCGCTCGGTCTCGCGGAACAGGCTGCCGGTCAGAGCGACGCCGTGATCGGCACCGCCGACGAGCCGCACATCGAAAAGCCCGGCGAGGCGGGCACGACCGAGGACCTGATGCAGCCCGGTGCGGCCGCCGAGGAAGCGCGCGAAGAGGCCGCCGCCGACCAAGACCTTTCCGGGCAAGGGGAACCGGATTTGAAGAACACGCCCGGAGGCGCGAAGCCTTCCGAGGTCGAGGCCGACGAGGAAGGCCAGCCCAAGGCGGAGCTCGAGGCGGAGACCAGCGCCGTCAAGGAGCTTCTCGACAAGGCGGTCGGCGAGGCGACGGGCACCACCGGCGAGCGGCTGGATCGGCTGCGCGAGGCGGTGAAAGCCACCGGCCGACAGGCGGAGCGCGTCCGACTGGTGCGCGTCTTCGGCGCCGACGAGCAGGTCCAGGGCGCGAAGAGGATCGGCGACCACCAGTACGTCGTCGACTTGATGCCGCAGTCGATGAAGCAGAGCTTCGAGCGCGACGAGCGCGGCGGCCGCCGCGGACCCCGCAGGCCCTCCGGCGGCGGCAAGAAGGGCGCGGAGGGATCGCTCGAGGGCAGCTTCTCGATGGAATCGGTGATGCAGGACCGCCGCAACGAGCGCGGCCCCGGCGGTACCGGCCGCGGCCGAGGACCGGGCGGACGCGGCGGCCCCGGGGGTGGACGCGGCGGCCGATCCGGCGGCGGCGGCGGACGGCCCGGCGGCGGGCGTGGGCCCGGGGGCCCCAAGCCGGGCGGCGTCACCAAGCACTGAGCGCAGTCAGGAGAGTGGGGCGCTGTTGTACGCCAGCGCCTCGGCCATCCGCGCAGGCTTCGACGGGCGCGGCTCGCGCATCGCGGCGACGAACTTCTCGCGGCCCATGAGGATGCGCCCGTTGGTGCGCCGCTCCTCGCCGATGGAGGACGAGGCCCGCCGGTTGTAATCGTGGCCGGGCCAGATCTCGGTGGCGTCGGGCAGCGTGAGCAGCCGCTGGACCGAGGCCCACTCCTGCTCGGCTTCGCCCGTCGGCAGATCGGTGCGGCCGGTCGCGCCGATGAGAAGGGTGTCCGCGGAGAGCACCCGTCCCGGCAAGAGGAATACCAGCGAGTCGGCGGTATGCCCGGGCGAAGCCCAGACGGCGACGGCGAGATTTCCGACGCGGAGCACGCTGCCTTCGCCGAGCGGCACCCGCACGGCGGCCGCCGGCGCGCCGGCCGTCTTCGCTCCCGTCTTCCGGGAAAGCTCCTTCGATGCCGAGAGATGGTCGGCGTGCGTGTGCGTGTCGGCAGCGTAGGCGAGGCGGAGCCGGAGAGCGCCGAGCCGGCGGAGATAATCGTCGGCGCGCTCGAGCACCGGATCGACGATCATCGCCTCGCCCGAATCCACGACGAGGTAGCTGCGGCACTCGGAGTCGACGCCGTTCAGCTCCTCGAAGACCGTCATGAGCGGTGGACCTTGGTCAAGGAGGCCTGCGCGGTCGGCGTCAGCACCAGCTCGGAGATGTTGACGTGCGCCGGGCGCGTCGCGGCCCAGACGATGGCGTCGGCGACGTCGTCCGCGCTGAGCGGGGTCATTCCCTGGTACACGGCCTTCGCTTTCTGGTCGTCGCCGAGCCTCACGTTGGAGAACTCCGTCTCGGCCAGGCCGGGATCGATCTCGGTGACCCGGATGTTGGTCCCGCTCAGCTCCAGGCGCAGCGTCTCCGAGATCACCCGCACCGAATGCTTGCTGGCGGCGTAGACCGCGCCGCCTTCGTACACGCCGCGCGCGGCATACGATCCGAGGTTGATGATGTGCCCCCTGCGGGCGGCGATCATGCGCGGGAGGAAGGCGCGCGTGACTCGCACGAGGCCGATCACGTTGGTCTCCACCATCCCGAGCAGATCCTCCTCCGTGACCTTCTCGACCGGATCGCGGCCGAGGGCGAGGCCCGCGTTGTTGAGCAGGATCTCCGGCGTCTCCGCCGCCGCGCAGAAGACGTCGATGCTCTCCTTCGAGCGCACGTCGAGCGGCCGCGCCTCGGCGCTGGGCGCGCCGCACTCGCGGCATTTCCGGGCCACTTCCCGCAGCCGCTCCACCCGGCGCGCGCCGAGATGGAGAGGATGCCCGAGGGCAGCGAAGCGCAGCGCGGTGGCCGCGCCGAAGCCCGAGCTGGCGCCGGTGATCACCACCAGCCCCTTGTCGCTCATAGCGAGGTCACGTCGACGGAGAGCGGCAGCTCGCGGCTGCCCTCCGCGCTCGACCGGTAGCAGGTCTCGATGATCTGGATGCAGGCCACGGCCTCGCGCAGCTCGCGGTTGACGAAGTCTCCCCCGCGCATCGCCGTCTTGAACTGGTCGAACATCGAGTTGAACCAGCGGGTGTGCGAGGCGTCCATCCAGTCGCTCTCGATCATGCCCTTCTCCACCGCGGGCTTTGCGCCCCCCTTGCCCGTCGTGAGCTCCCAGTCGTCGTCGTCGATCACCAGCGCCCCGTCCGAGCCCTGCAGCGAATAGACCACCTTCCGGACGCCCGCAGTCCAGGTGAGAAAGGTGTGCGCGAATCCGTTGGGGAAGGTGAGGACAGCGTTGAGGTTGTCCTCGGTGTCCCACTGCCGGTCGAGTGTCAGCGTCTTGGCGGTGACGTGGGTGGGGAGCGAACCGAGCCACGCGAAGGTCAGGTAGAAGCTGTGCGATCCGTGGTCCATGGCGATGCCGCCGCCTGCGAGCTTGCGGTCGCGCCGCCAGTCCGTCTTCCATTCGGGGACGCCCTTGGCGTGCGTGGTGCGGAAGGTGTTCAGCGTGACTGCGCGCACGGTGCCGATGCGGCCCGACTGGACGACCTGCTGGGCGAACTTCACCACCGGCGCGTGCTTGTAGTTGTGCGCGGGAAACACCACCCGCCGGTGCGCGCGGGCGGCGTCGACCAGCGACCGCGCCTCGGCCATGCTGGCGGTGAGCGGCTTCTCGCAGAGCACGTGCACGCCGCGCTCCAGCGCCAGAAGCGCGATCTCCGCGTGCGCATGCGGCGGAGTAGCCACGTCGATGAAGTCGAGCTGCGTCTCCCTGGCGAGCAGGGCGCGGAAGTCCGGATAGAGACGCGCTTGCGGAGCGGCGGCGCGCGCCGCCTCCAGGCGCGCCGGGCAGACGTCGGCGATGGCGACGATCTCGACGTCGGACCGCTGCCGATACGCCGGATGATGGCCCTTCCCGGAGATGAACCCGAAGCCGGCGATCGCACCTTTGAGCATCCACTTACCTCCCGGTTCGCGCGCGCGTGTACCAGACAAAGGAGTTGTGGAAAAGGCCCTTGGCCACCGGTCAGCGGACTTCGGCGACCTTGGCGTTCTGGCGTCGCCGGAGCGCATCGCGCGCTTCGGCGGACCCGCACGCGCGCGCCTCCGCGGCGCCCGCAAGAAGGGCTCCGGCTTCCCCGCCGGTGACGAGCGCCAGCCGGCGCACCGCCGTTCTCCTCGCCGCGCAACTGGCGTGCGGATCGAGCAGGTCGGCGCGGGCCACGGTGAGGCGATCCTCGTCGGTGGCTGCGCCGCTCACCTCGAGGACGTGCAGCGCATCGTCGCGAGACCTCGCCCGCTCCGAGGAAAGCAGCTCTCGCAGAGCGGGCGCGGCGGCGCGGCCCATCTGTTCCCCGAGGAGCTTCAACAGCGGCGGGCGCCAGACCGGAGGAAACGCTTCCGAGTCGAGGAGGTCGGCGAGCGCCGCGATCGCGCCAGCGTCGAGGGAACGCGGATCGCGCTTGGCGGCGGCCGCGAAATCGGCGAAGGCCGGGCCGAGCTGACCCAAGGCGTGCTCCGCCTTCCCGCGCACGATCTGCACTTCCGGATCGTTCGCGCGCGGCGAATCGGCCAGCCGGTCGAGCTCCGCGAGCGCCGCCATCGGCTCGCGCGACTCCAGCAGCGCGGCCGCGCGCGCCAGCGGATCGTTCTCCGCGGCGCCGGAAACGTGCTCGCCGGCGGCAGCCGCCACCAGCAGCAGGCCCGCAGCAGTCCAGACCGCGCGCTTGCGGGCGAAGTCGAGTAGGGACTCCGCCGCCATCCGCAGGCGAACGGCGCGGGCCGGATCGGGAAGCCTGCGCAGGCGCGCCAGCGCGCGCCCTCCGTACGGAGCGATCGGGTCGGTGCCGCGCATCGCGCGGCGGAGCCGGATCCTGCCGCCGCCGTGGAGCGGGACCTCCCCGACCACCTCCGTCGCCGCTTCCGTCTTGTTCATCGACAGGTACACGGCATCGGTGAGGACGACTTCGCCGGCTTCCGCCCGCGCTTCCGCCTCCAGCGCGAGCTGCATGGCCTCCCCGTGCACGTCGCCGCGCGAGCGCCGGACCTCGCCCTGGCTGAGCGCGATGCGGATCTCGATCCGGTCGCCGGGCAGGGCGCGGGCGTTCCAGGCAGCGAGGCGATCCTGCATCGCCATGGCGCAGAGGACCGCGTCGGTGGGAGAGAGGAAGGCGGCGACGAGCGCGTCCCCCAGACCCTTCACCTTGTGCCCGTGGTATCCGCGGACCACCGGCAGCAGCAAGGCGTCGTGGAGCGCGAGCATCCGCGCGTTCTCCTCGCGCGTCTGCCGGCTGGTGCGCTCGGTGAAGCCCTTCATGTCCGAGAGCAGCAGGACGAGGTTCTTCTCCGCCCGCTTCACGGTAGCGCTCCGAGCCGTGCCAGCGCGAAGAACGCCGTTGCCACCGCCATCATCGCCGCCAGGCCCGCGCCGATGAACACGCGCAGCTTGTCGGGCAGCGTCGGCAGCGCCTCTTCCGCCTGCCGCGCCGCGGCCTGCGCGGCCGCCCGCAGATGGCGGGAGACTTCGCCCCGGGCCTCCGTTCCGTCCGGCGAGGGCAGAGGGCCGAGCTCCGGCAGCGGGGAGAGCGCTGTGACCAGCCGGAAGACGCGGATCGCCTCGGGCACGCCCTTCAGCCACCGCTCTCCGGCGTCCTCCGCCTTGATCTCCGCCCGGTTCATCGACAGCCAGGCCGACTCGCCGATCAGCACCTCGCCGGGGCCGGCCACCGCCTCGATGCGGGAAGCAATGTTCACCGGCTCACCAAAGACGTCGCCGCCGGTCATCCGCACCTCGCCGAGGTGGACGGCGACCCTCGCCTGGAGCTGGCGCTCGGGCGGGACCGATGCATCGAAGCGGCGCACCCGCTCCATCAGCGCCGCCGCACAGAGCACCGCCTTGGTGGGCGAGTCGAAGGCGACCAGGAACGTGCCGCCGATCTGCTTGACGCGGCGCCCCCCGAATCGGCGGAAGGCGGGATCCACCAGCGCGGCGTGCAACCGCAGCATCCTTTGGGATTCTTCCCAGGTGAGCGCGCCGAGCCGCTCCGCGTATCCGCAGAGGCCGGCGAAGACGATGGCGAGGTTCTGCGACTTCACGTCGGAGAAGGTAGGGAGTGGTGGCCATTGCGGAACCCCGTGCAGCAGCGGACCTATTTACGTTTCGACAGCGGAGCGACCGGCGCGGTCGGCGCCCACGTCCAGGAGGGATGCCGACCCGTCGCGTAGCTCAGATTCCATTCGCTCTTGAACAGTGCGATGGGGTTCTGGTCGCGATCCTCGACGCAAAGCGCGTCGACCTCCGCCTCGAACCGCGCCGCGTCGAAGCCCGGCCCGCTCACCCAGCGCGCCACCTGGTACGGCAGCCTCTCCATCATCAGATCCGCCCCGTATTCGTGCAAAAGGCGATATTGCAGGACCTCGAGCTGCAGCGCGCCGACGGCGCCGACGATCGGGTCGCGCATGCCTCCGCCGCGGGCGTGGAAGATCTGGATGGCCCCTTCCTGCGAGAGCTGCTCGAGGCCCTTCTCGAACTGCTTGCGCTTGAGCGCGTCCTTTGCCCGCACACGGGCGAAGATCTCTGGAGAGAAGCGCGGCAGCTCCGCGTACTCGAAGGCCGGACCTTCGGAGAGCGTGTCGCCGATGCGCAGCGTTCCGGTATCGAACAGCCCGATCACGTCGCCGGGCCAGGCCTCCTCGATCACCTGCCGGTCCGCGCCGAAGAGCTGGTGCGGCATCGAGAGGCGGACCGGCTTCTCCTCGCGGGGGAGGCGCGCATCCATGCCGCGGTAGAACCGGCCGGAGCACACCCGCAAGAACGCGAGCCGGTCCCGGTGCGCGGGGTCCATGTTCGCCTGGATCTTGAAGACGAATCCGGAGAAGCGCGGCTCCATGGGATCGACCGCCGCGCCGTCGACGCGAATCCGCGGGCCGGGTGCGGGAGCCAGGCGCACGAACGCGTCGAGGAACTCGTCCACCCCGACCTCGGTCATCGCCGACCCGAAGAAGGCCGGCGACAGCTCGCCACGCAGCACCTTGGCGTGATCGAAGGGATCGCCCGCGGCCTCCAGGAGCTCGATCTCCTCGCGGACCTTCCCGGGCACATCCCCGCCGACGACCTGGCGCTGCCAGGTCGGATCGAAGAGCTCCGCCACGCCCTTGAAGTCCTGGCCCTGCCCGAGCGGCCAGGTGATGGGGCAGGTCCGGATGCCCAGCACCTCCTCTACCTCGTGGAGGTTGTCGAACGGCTCGCGGCCGAGCCGGTCGAGCTTGTTCACGAACGTGAAGATCGGGATTCCGCGCCGGCGGCAGACCTGGAAGAGCTTGCGGGTCTGGGCCTCGACTCCCTTGGCGCTGTCGATCAGCATCACCGCGGCATCGGCGGCAGCGAGCGTCCGGTAGGTGTCTTCGGAGAAGTCCTGGTGGCCCGGCGTGTCGAGCAGGTTGATGCGGAAGCCGCGGTGCTCGAACTGCAGCACCGAGCTCGTCACCGAGATCCCGCGCTGCCGCTCCAGCTCCATCCAGTCGGAGGTGACATGCCTCTGGGCGCCGCGCGCCTTCACCGCTCCGGCGAGGTGGATGGCGCCGCCGTGGAGGAGCAGCTTCTCGGTGAGCGTCGTCTTCCCGGCGTCCGGATGGGAGATGATTGCAAACGTCCGGCGACGCGCCGTTTCCGCTTTGAGCTTCTCTTCAGGCTGCATGTACTGGAATGGACCTGACCGGGATCGAACCGGTGACCTCTAGAGTGCGATTCTAGCGCTCTCCCAGCTGAGCTACAGGCCCGCAGTCCGGCGGCGAGGGACGGGGCTTGTACCGTTGGCGCCCAGCCCTGTCAAGGACAGCTTGACTCGCGGGCAGCGGCAGGAGCAGACGGAAGCGCATGGGGATCCTCATCGTCGCGGTCGTCGCTACGGCGGTGGGATTTCTCCTCATCCTCCTCATCGGCCGCGGGCAGCCCGTCTCGCCGGCGGCGCCGGAGAACCTGGCGCGCGAAGGCCACGGCGCGATGGCGTGGGTGCGCGGGTTCGGCATCGAGGGCTTCCAGCGGCTGCTGCTGACCCTGTTCACCGAGATGGGGTTCCATCCGGAGCGGAGCGAGCGGGGCTCGGGCACGGTCGATCTGTTCGCCAACGATCCGACGCCGATCCGCGGCGGACGGCTGTACGTCCATGGGCTGCTCGGTCAGCCGGGGGTGCCCACCGACGCGGACGAGGTGCGCAACATGATCGACACGGCGCGCGCGGAGTTCGTCGGCAAGGGCGTGCTGGTGACGCTGGGGACGTTCACCTCCGACGCGCGCGACGCGGCGAAAGGGAACCCCATCGATCTCTTGGACGGCGACGAGCTGGGCCGGCTGGTCCGCAAGCACATGCCGCAGGCCTTCGCGCAGCGAAAAATTTAAAAAAAATAAAAACCCCGGCGGGCCGCAACGGCCGCCCGCCGGGGAGTGGAAGAACGGGACCCGGACTACTGGTCGAACGACATGACCTGCAGGTGCGAGGCCTGCCAGTCAGCGGTCGGGTCGTACGAGAACGACATCGGCGTCCGGTACTGCAGCACGATGATGTGCTCGCCGGCCGCGAGCATCGTGTAGAACGTGCCCGAGGTGCTCGCGTAGACCGTGTTGCCCACCACCTGCTGCGATCCCTGCATGACCTTTCCATCGATCAGCAGCCGCGTGACGATGGCGCCGTTGGGCGGCACCGACAGCGTCCAGGCGATCGCCGCCGGGCCCGCGTTGGCAGTTGTCAGCGGGAGCGTGAGACCCGGGACCGGGCGCCAGGTGTTGTCCGGCGTGCTGTTCCAGGTCGCCGAGTTCACCGAGGTGATGTTGGGCACGCTGGCAGGACCCGCGGGGCCTTCGGGACCCTGCGGACCCGTGGGACCCGTCGCCCCCGTCGCGCCCGTCGCGCCCGTGGCGCCCGTGGCGCCAGCCGGACCTTGCGGGCCCTCAGGACCCTGCGGACCGGTGGCGCCCTGCGGGCCCTGCGGGCCAGCGGGACCCTGCGCACCCTGCGGACCAGCGGGACCCGCGGGGCCGGGAGGACCGTCATGACCCATCGGGCCGGCCGGGCCCTCGACGCCGATCGGACCTTGCGGGCCGGACGCGCCAGTGGCGCCAGCGGGACCCTGCGGGCCGGCCGCGCCGGTGGCGCCAGCGGGACCCTGCGGGCCTACGGCGCCAGCGACGCCTGCCGGGCCCTGCGGACCGGCAGCGCCGGCGGGACCAGCAGGGCCTTGCGGACCGGTGGCGCCAGGCGCACCCGCGGGGCCAGCCGGACCCATCAGGCCTACCGCACCCGCCGGGCCCATCGGACCTGCGTCGCCAGGGCTGCCTGCCGGACCCTGCGGGCCAGCGGGGCCTGCCTCGTTCCAGTACAGGGACGTCTCACCCGAGCGGCATGATTCGCCAGAGGCGACCACCCGCGGGTTGCCCTGTCTGTCGAGGCAGGCATAGATGACGCCATCCGGGCCGACGACGGGTGGCGGCCTCAGGCGTGCTGCAAACGCCGTCGAGGGCGCAAGGAGCGCCAGCCCGACGAAGAGCGCCCAGGACCGGATTAGGTTGGTCAGCATTTTCACCCTCACTGTGGAACTGCGGCCATGCTGGCAAGGGCTCGCACGGTGCGTCAATGACACCCGCGGGTCTCAAGTGAGGCTGCCGGGGCGCCGCTGAGGGCGTGGTGTGGAGGGTGATCGAAGCTGGAGAAATGCGGGCGCGTGTGCGCTGTCGCACAAAATTCAGTCGCGCCGGAAACTTGACGAGCTCACTCCTGCATGCGGCGCAGGATCTGGTCCTTCCGTCCTTCCCGGATCAGACGATCGTTCTTCCGCGCCTCGTCGAAGCTCAGGTACGTGAAGTACCCCACGAGCAGCAGCATGAAGACGATGGGGATGTTGTCGGGGACGGAGACGATCGCCCAGAAGTTCAAGAGCGGGCCCATGGCGCGCGACTATAGCGCATCTCATGATCTGCACAGCCTCAAAACGCAGCCGCAGAGCCGCAGCTTTCGGGGCGGCAGGGGTTGGTCAACGTGCGGCAACCTGTCGCACGTGCGCCTCGACTCCTTGACCGCTCGCGATCGTTCGTGTCAGGAAGTGTCCTCTCTTCTCAGCGGCTTGCAACAGAGGGAGATGAATGCCGGGCGGGAATCCAGGCATCTCCGAAGCAGAGAGCGGAAATTTCATCTGGTCGAGGCGCGATCTCCTCTCGCTCGCGGGATGGGGCGCCATCCTCACCTGCTTCGCCGCCGCCGGCGGCGCCATCCTGCGTCTGCTCTTCCCTCGCGTTCTCTTCGAGCCGCCCACCAGCTTCAAGGCCGGCTACCCCACCGAGTACACGGTCGGCGACGTCTCCGAGAAGTGGATGAAGTCGCAGCGCGTCTGGGTCGTGCGGCTGCCGAACACGATCTACGCGCTGCTCGGCATCTGCACGCACCTCGGTTGCACGCCCCGCTGGCTCGGACCCGAGAACAAGTTCAAGTGCCCCTGCCACGGATCGGGGTACACGAAGGACGGCGTGAACTTCGAAGGCCCGACGCCGCGGCCGCTCGAGCGGGTGAAGATCACGCTCGGCGACGACGGCCAGCTCGTCGTCGACAAGGCGTTTCGCTATCGGTACGAGCTGGGCCAGTGGGACGACCCGAACGCGTTCGTCAAGTACAGCGGAGCCTGAACGTGCCCGAACCCGAGAAGCGCAGGACATCGCTCGGCGAGATCGTCACCAACAACTACGTCTGGCGATCGATCTTCCGCCACGGCTACGCGGACACCCCGCGCAACCGCGTGCTGCAGGTCAGCGCCAACGTCTGGCTGCATCTGCATCCCTCGAAGATGCGGCGGCACGGGATCCGCTACCGCCATACCTGGTGCGCCGGCGGGCTCACCTTCCTTCTCTATCTCTGCACGGTGGTGACCGGCGTGGTGCTGATGTTCTACTACCGGCCCACCGGCGAGTACGCGTACTGGGACATCAAGTACCTCGACTTCGACGTTCCCTTCGGAATGATCATGCGCAACATGCACCGCTGGGCGGCGCACGGCATGGTCATCTTCATCTGGCTGCACATGTTCCGGGTCTTCATGACCGGCAGTTACAAGCCTCCCCGGGAGTTCAACTGGGTCGTCGGCGTCAACCTGCTCACCCTCACGCTCCTGCTCTCGTTCACCGGCTACCTGCTCCCCTGGGATCAGCTGGCAATCTGGGCGGTGACGGTCGGCACGAACATGGCGCGGGCCACGCCCCTGCTCGGCAACGAAGGTCCGTTCGGCCCGCAGCTGGGAATGACGCCGCGCTACGACGCTCGCGCGCTGCTCACGGCGGGGACGGTGGTGGGAGCGCCGACGTTGCTTCGCTTCTACGTCCTGCACTGCATCTTCATCCCCGTCATCGCCTCGATCCTGATGATCCTCCACTTCTGGCGCATCCGCAAAGACGGCGGGATCAGCGGTCCGCTCTAGAAAGGGCCCACGCGAATGGCCGAGAACATCCAGCCCGGGACCATCCAGGATCAGGAAGAAGTGAAGGTCCAGGCCGGACGGGCGCGCGCCGCGCTTCCCGCCGCCGATCTGCCCGACAAGGTCCACACCTGGCCGTACCTGGTCCGCGCCGAGTTCATCGCCGGCTGCGTCCTTCTCCTGGTGCTGATGGTGTGGAGCATCACCGTCGACGCCCCGATGGAGGAGCCGGCGAATCCGACCAAGACGCCGAACCCGTCCAAGGCGCCCTGGTACTTCCTCGGCCTGCAGGAAATGCTCGTCTACTTCGACCCCTGGATCGCCGGCGTGCTCTTGCCGTCGCTGATCATCGTCGGGCTGATGATCATCCCGTACGTCGACATCAACCCGAAGGGGAACGGCTACTACACCTGGAGCGAGCGCAAGTTCGCCATCGCCACCTTCCTCGTCGGGTTCCTCGGAATGTGGGTGGGGATGATCACCATCGGCGTCTTCTTCCGCGGTCCCGGCTGGAACCTCTTCATGCCCTGGGACTACTGGGACCCGCACAAGGTGGTGCCGCTGACCAACATCGATCTGCCCTACAAGCTGGGCATCCGCACCGAGATGGGAGCGATGCTCTTCGGCGCCATCTGCGTGCTGGGATGGCTGGTCGGTATCCCCGGCGCCGTCTGGCAATGGAAGAAGGGCACGCCGTTCATGCGCCAGCTGGGGATGATGCGGTACGGGATCGTCGCCACGCTCTTCATGATCATGGCCGGCGTCCTGGTGAAGATGGCTCTGCGCCTGAGCCTCAACATCAAATACATCCTCGTCATCCCGAACATCCTGAACATTTGATGAATCGCTCTGCTGTGATCGCGCGCCACCATTCCGTGACCGCTCTTCGATCCGGCGCCTGCGGCGCCTCCACGAAGGGGGAACTCGCTCCCCCTTCGAACCCCCAACGGATGCGCCTCACTCCGGGCGTGGCTGAGGTGTAGCGATGCCGCGAAAGCCTCTCGAGCTGCAGAGCCTGAAGTGGCCCTTCGTCGGCCTCGCCGTGCTCCTCGCCTTGAGCAGCATCTGGGCCGTCTACGACGAGGTGGTCCCGCGGAGACCGTGGAAGAACTACCAGCGCGAATTCTTCAAGCTGGAGGAGTCGCATCTCAAGGCGGACCGGGAGCAGGCGCAGAAGCGGCTGGAGTCGGCGGAGACGAAGCAGCAGCTCGACGCGGCGCGCGCCGACCTGAAAGCAGCCACCGACGCCATCAGCGGGAATGCCGAGCAGCGCCGCGAGTACGAGGCAGCGGTCAAGGGGGAGGACGACGGTCGCGTGAAGGAGGCGGAGGCGAAACTCTACCTCGGCTTCGACAAGTCCGAGCAGGACGCTGTCTACTACAAGCTGCGCGAGGCGCGGCACGAAAACGAAGAGGCAGACGAGGCGAAGCTGCAGAAGCAGTTCGACGACTGGCAGCGCAAGATCGACGAGAAGACCCGCATCTACGACCAGGCGATCGCCGCCCACAAGGCAGCGACGCAGAAGCGGCTGGCATTCATCCAGCGGCGGGACGCGGCACAGGCAAAGATCGACGCGATCGAGAAACCGATCCGCGACATCGACAAGCGGCTGGAAGCGTTCAGCGGGATCGGCAAGCTTCCGCAGATGGAGCAGTACTGGATCTCGAATCTCAGGAACTCCTGGGGGTCGGAGACCGTCGACCGCTGCCAGAACTGCCACGTCGGGATCAACAAGGGTGGGTTCTCTGCGCCCTGGGAAGTGCTGGAGGCGAAGAAGGCGAACCTGGCGGCGGCCGACATGAAGGCGCAGTTCGCCGTCGATCCGGAGGTGGTCGACGCCTACCAGAAGATCCACGACGCGCTCTGCGAGGACGTGCCGCCAGCGCCCGAGGCCATTCCCATCGGCGGATACCAGCCGCCCGCCGAGCCATCGCCGATGGATCCGGCGCAGGCCACCGAGTGCCGGCCCCGCGTCACCTGGGAGAAGTGGGTGGAGCTCGCCGAGGCGTACTGCGGTCCGAACGCGCGCTGGTTCGCGAAGACGAAGGCCGTGCTGAAGGACGCGAAAGGCGCGGTGCTCGCGGAGCAGAAGCCGCAATGGAAAGGGATGTCGAGCAACCCGGCGCTGGACGCGGAGAAGGGCGAGGAGAAGCCCATCGAGGAGCGCGTCGCGCAGGCGTGTACCGACAAGGAGTCGCTTGCCGCATTCGAGGAGGCGGCGAAGACCAATCCCTTCGACGTGAAGCCGGTCTTTCGCACGCACCCGCACCGCTTTGAGCTGCTCACCAAGGCGCACAATCCGGAGACGTTCGGGTGCACGACCTGTCATGGCGGGCAGGGCGCGCAGACCAAGGGCGTGCGGCACCGCGCCTTCCGCCATGGCGAGGACGACCACGACTGGAACGATCCGCTCACCGACGAAGTGACGGTGATGGGCAAGAAGTACAGGGGCGCGTTCATGCAGTCGAAGTGCAACAAGTGCCACGCGCAGGAGCTGACCCTCTCGCACGCGCCGCTGCTGTCGAAAGGCAAGAAGCTCTTCACTGACGTGGGGTGCTGGGGTTGCCATCCGGTCGAGGGGTACAACGATCTGGCGAAGCGCGGACCGACGCTGACCAACATCGCCAGCAAGACCACCCAGGGCTGGCTCCACACCTGGGTCTCGTATCCGAAGGGGTGGCGGCCGGCGACGCGGATGCCGAACTTCTGGCCCGGCGCCGTCGACGCGCAGTCCGTTCCGCACCACGAATCGCAGAAGCCAGACGAAGTGATGGCGCAGCATCGCAAGCTGCGCGAGCAGGAGGTCTCCGCCATCGTCGCGTACCTGTGGGTGAACAGCGACAAGGCGCCGCTGCTCGCCCAGACCGCGCCGCGCGGCGACGCCGCCAAGGGCAAGGAGACGTTCGACAGCGTCGGCTGCCGGGGCTGCCATGTCACGGAGAAGGACGCGACCGCGCGCCGCAGCGAGGCCAGCGAGGAGCGCGACTACGCGCCGAACCTGTGGAACGTCGCCGACAAGGCGAAGCCCGAGTGGATCTACTCCTGGGTGAAGAACCCCAAGGCGATGTGGCCGGAGACGAAGATGCCGGACCTCCGGCTCAGCGACGCGGAGGCGGCGAACGTCACCGCGTATCTGCTGACGCTGAAGAGCGACCAGAAGTATCCCGAGCAGAAGGCGTCCGCGCGCCAGCAGCAGACGCTGGCGGCGCAGGGGAAGGAGCTGATCGCCAAGTACGGCTGCTTCGGTTGCCACAACATCAAGGGGTTCGAGAACGCGCAGAAGATCGGCACCGAGCTGACCGAGCACGGCAGAAAGGGCGTGGAGCTGCTCGACTTCGGCGACGTGCAGTACTTCACCGAGGACCCCAAGCATCACCAGACCTACGCCAACTGGGTCTGGGAGAAGCTGCATGTCCCCCGCGTCTTCGCCTACGAGCGCGTCGAGACGCGGATGCCGCAGTTCGACTTCACCGACGACGAGGCGCTCGCCATCCTCACCTTCCTCAAGGGCCAGACGGGAGAGACGCCTCCGCCGGAGTACCGCACGGGCATCAACGAAGTGCAGGCGGCGGTCTACAAGGGCGAGCGCCTGGTCTTCTGGAACGGCTGCCGCAACTGCCACATCGTCGAGAAGCGCGGCGGGAAGATCCGTGACCAGTTCAACGAAGACAACCAGAGCTTCGCTCCGCCGATCCTGACCGGCGAGGGTTGGAAAGTGCAGCCGCACTGGCTGTTCGGGTTCATCAAGGATCCGATCCCGCTGCGGCCCTGGCTGACGGTGCGGATGCCGACCTTCCACTTCACCGACGCGGATGCGACCGACGTCGTGCATTACTTCGCGGCGGCCTCGAACAAGAGCTTCCCCTACCTCACGGCCGAGGCGCCCCAGCCGGAAGGAGAGCGGCTCCGCCAGACCGAGGCGCTCTTCAAGGAATTGCAGTGCGTGAACTGCCACGTGGTCGGGCAGCTGCGGCCCAACCAGGATCCGGCCAGCGCCGCACCCAACTTCCTGCTTGCCAAGGAGCGGCTGCGGCCGGACTGGATCCCCGTCTGGCTCAAGAACCCGCAGGCGCTGATGGACGGGACGCGGATGCCCAGCTTCTGGGACTTCAGCGACGAGGCGCACCCCGTCTCGCCGAGCAAGCTGTTCAACGGCGACTCGAAGGCGCAGATCGACGCCCTGCGCGACTACCTGATGCATCTGGAGGCGAAGAGCGCGCAGCCCACCAAGACGGCGGCGGTGTCGACCCGCGGCTGAACAAATCGCGATTGCCGCCCGTCCAAGCCTTGACCACCGGGACCGCGTTTGCTACGTGCCGACGCGCCAAAATTTCCTGCGGAATGGAGAGGACATGACCCGTTCGAGACTGCTTGCCGCCGCCGCTGCCCTGTTCCTTCCCGCCGCCGCGATGGCGGAGTCCATCGAAGGCGCCGTGGACTTCGGCGGCAAGGCCCCGACGCCAGGCAAGCTGCACCGTGAGGCCGACCCGTACTGCGCGAAGAAGACGATGACCGACCCCGCCGTCCTGGTGAAGAACGGCAAGCTCGAGAACGTCTGGGTGCACGTCACCAAGGGCGCCAAGGAGACCGCGAAGCCGCCGGCCGACACGGTGGAGATGGACCAGAAGGACTGCATGTACGAGCCGCGCATGACCACCGCGGTCGTGGGTCAGAAGATCCAGGCGAAGAACGGCGACCCCGTCCTCCACAACGTCCACACCTACCTGGGCTCCGCCACGCTCTTCAACAAGGGGATGCCCAACGACAAGGCCGCGCCCATCGAGTACGTGGCGAAGGACGAGGGCATGATGAAGTGGAAGTGCGACGTGCACCCCTGGATGCGCGGGTACATCGGCGTCTCGAAGAGCGGCCTGCAGGCGGTGACCAAGGGCGACGGGTCGTTCAAGATCGACAACGTGCCGCCCGGCAAGTACACGGTCGAGGCCTGGCACGAGAAGTACGGCACCAAGACTCAGGAGGTGACCGTCGAGGCCGGCAAGCCCGCAAAGGTGAGCTTCAAGTACGACGGTACGGAAAAGGGAGGGGCATAGCCCCTTTCCAAGCCTGAAGCATTCGTCCGTTGCCCGATGCGGGGGGACCGGCTAAAAGCGGTCTCCCCCTTCGCTTTTTCAGGAGCCGTTCGGCAGTGATCCGCCGTCTCGCCGCAGCCGCAGCCTTCCTCACCGTCGTCCTCATCGTCGCCGGCGGCGTGGTCACCAACACCGATTCCGGGCTCGCCTGTCCCGACTGGCCGACCTGCTTCGGAAGCGCGATGCCGAGGATGGTGGGCAACGTGGCCGTCGAGCACACGCACCGTCTGATTGCCACGACCGTCGGGCTCTGCACGGTGGCGCTGGTCGTGGTGACCCTGCGGCGCGCCTTTCAGGGCGCACTCGCTTTGGCTCTGGCCGGTTTCTCGACCTTGATCCTCGGCGCCTCCTTTTGGGCGGGTCGTGTGAAGCACGTCACCGATCACTTGCCGATCGCGGCCGTCGCCCTGGTCGCTCTTGGATACGCTGGTTTCGCCTGGGCCGTCTCCCGGGCGCGCCAGAGCGACGGCAAGCTCGCGACGGCCGCGCTGATGGTCGTCCTCTTCCAGGGCCTTCTCGGCGGCCTCACCGTCCTCTACCGCCTGCCCACGCTGGTGCTCGTCATGCACCTCGCGACGAGCATGTTGTTCCTCTCCCTCGCCGTCGTGCTCGCGGTCCCCCAGGCGCAGGTCGCTGTGTCGCGCGGGCCGCTCTGGCTCACCGCGGTCGCCGTCTACGTACAGATCCTGCTCGGCGCGACCGTGCGGCACACCGGCGCCGGGCTGGTCTGCGTCGATCTCCCCTTCTGCCGCGGCGCGCTCTGGCCCGCGGATGTGCACCCGATGGTCCATCTGCACATGGCCCACCGGGCGTTCGCGCTCGTGGTGCTCGGCCTCGTCTGTTGGTCCTCGCTGCGCCTCGCCCGCTCCTCGCGCGGCGGGATCCGGGCGCTGGCGTGGATCGCCCCGGCGTTGGTCCTCGTCCAGATCGGTCTCGGGATCCTCACCATTCTCACCTTCAAGGACCTGGTGCCGGTCACCGCGCATCTGCTCGTCGCCGCGCTGCTCCTCGCCGACTACGTCGCGCTGCTGGCGATGACGCGCGAGCCCGTTCCCGTGCCCCTGGCACTCGGAGTCGCGGCATGACGGCGGCCGCCTCGGATTTGGTGGCGCTGGCCAAGCCGCGGATCACCGCGCTGGTCGTCTTCACCACCGCCATCGGGCTCTGGCTGGCGCCGCACGGGCTGAGGCCGCTGACCGTCGCGCTGACGCTCGTCGGCACCGTGCTGATCGTCGCCGCCGCCAACGTGCTCAACATGTACCTCGAGCGCGACAGCGACGCTCTCATGGCGCGCACCATGAACCGGCCGCTGCCGGCGCACCGGATGGAGCCGGACGTCGCGCTGAAGTTCGGCATCGTGCTCGCCGCCGTCTCGGTTCCGCTGCTCACGTTCGCGGTCGGCGCGCTGCCGGGTTTGCTCGCCTCCATCGCGCTGGTCAGCTACGTGCTCCTCTACACGCCGATGAAGCGCCAGACGGCGACGGCGCTCTTGATCGGCGCGCTCCCCGGC
This sequence comes from Deltaproteobacteria bacterium, assembly GCA_005879535.1. Classification (NCBI taxonomy): domain Bacteria; kingdom Pseudomonadati; phylum Myxococcota; class Myxococcia; species Deltaproteobacteria bacterium. The sequence goes on from VBKI01000084.1 coordinate 63,788, forward strand.
GCCATCCCGCCTTTGATCGGCTGGACGGCGGCGACCGAGCGCCTCGATCTTCCCGGGGTCCTCCTCTTCGCCGTCATGTTCCTCTGGCAGGTGCCGCACTTCCTCGCCATCACGCTCTTCCGCAAGGAGGAGTACGCACGGGCGGGGTTGGTGGTGCAGCCGAACGAGCCCGGCGGCGAGCGGGAGGCGCGGGCGAACATCGTCCGCTACACGGTGGCGCTGGTCGCGGTGTCGCTGCTCTTCGTTCCGATCGGGATCGCGCGCGGGGCGTATCTCGCCAGCGCGCTGCTGCTCGGCGGGGTTTTCCTCGGCTACGCGGTGGCGGGCCTGCGTCAAGCCGCGGGCCGGCGCTGGGCCCGCAACCTCTTCCTGCTCTCCCTGATCTACCTGCCGCTTCTCTTCGGCGCGCTGCTGCTCGATCGGCGCGTCTGAACCATTGGGCTGCGACGAAGCGTCGCAGCCTGCGACCGATTGCCCCGGCGTTCCGGAGCGTGCTACAGGAGCGAATCCCCGATGGAAGTCACATCGCCTGAAAGCGCAACGCTCGCCATCTGGACCATCGCCCGATTCGCCGCGCTCGCAGTGCTTGCGTCTGAAGCGTTGTTCTTCTACGTCCGGCGCCGGGATCCGCAGCCGCGCCCGCCGGCGGCGATCTTCTGGGCGATGACTCCGGCCCTGCTGCTTCTGGGCCTCTGCTTCTGGTGCACCGTGTCGGTCTCCGGCCGCCTCGCGCCTTCCGCGGCCGGCGCCGTCGCGCAACTCGCCCGCTGATCTTCGAGGACGCCGCATGGACGAGAAAATCTACGGTTGGTGGCTCCCGCCCGACGTCTCCGTCCACGGGGCGAAGATCGACCAGCTGATGTCCGTCTTGCACTGGTTCATGGCCCTGCTGTTCATCGGCTGGGGCGTTTTCTTCGTCTACTGCCTGATCCGCTTCCGCGCCCGTCCGGGGCACGTGGCGATGTACACGCCGGTGAAGGGCATCGCCACCAAGTACATCGAGGGTTTCGTGGTGGTCGTGGAGATCTTGCTGCTCTTCGGACTCTCCACGCCGGTCTGGCTCGCCTACAAGAACAACGTCCCCGACGCAGCAAAGGCGCTGCACATCCGGCTCGTCGCCGAGCAGTTCGCCTGGAACTTCCAGTATCCGGGCAAGGACGGGAAGTTCGGCAAGAGCGATCCCTCGCTGATCTCCGGCGACAACCCTCTCGGCGTCGATCCCGAGGATCCGTCCGGCAAGGACGACCTGGTCACCGTCAATCAGTTGCACATCCCCGTGAACCGGCCGGTGATCGTCGCCGTCAGCAGCAAGGACGTGATCCACAGCTTCAACATCCCGGTGCTGCGCGTGAAGCAGGACACCATCCCCGGACAGCAGATCCCCATCTGGTTCGAGGCGACGCAGGCCGGACATTTCGAGCTCGCCTGCGCGCAGCTCTGCGGCCTCGGCCACTACCGCATGCGCGCGGACGTGCTGATCGATACGCCGGAGGAGTTCGCCAAGTGGGCGGCCGAGAACGCCCCGCCTCCGCAGGAAGAGCCCGCCGCCGCCGCGCCGGAGAAGAAATAATGACCGACCATGGGCACCACGAGCTGCCGTTCTGGCGCAAGTACATCTTCTCCGTCGACCACAAGGTGATCGGCATCCAGTACGCCGTCACCGCCCTGGTCTTCCTCTTCTTTGGCTTCAGCCTGATGATGCTGATGCGCTGGCAGCTCGCGTATCCCGGGCAGCCGCTGCCGGTCTTCGGCAAGCTGCTCGGCGAGACGGCGATGCCCGGCGGCGTGATGGCGCCGGAGTTCTACAACCAGCTCGGCGCCATGCACGGCACCATCATGGTCTTCCTCGGGGTCGTGCCGTTGGCGGTCGGCGGCTTCGGCAACTTCGTGGTGCCGCTGCAGATCGGCGCCCCGGACATGGCGTTCCCGCGGCTGAACATGGTGAGCTACTGGGTGTTCCTCCCCGGCTGCATCCTCATGCTCTGCTCGTTCCTCATGCCCGGGGGCGCGGCGCAGTCGGGCTGGACGAGCTACCCGCCGCTCTCGGACATCGCCCCCTCCGGACAGACGGTGTGGTGCCTGGCGATGGTGCTGATCATCACCAGCTCGCTGCTCGGCTCGATCAACTTCATCGTCACCATCGTACAGCTGCGCGCGAAGGGCCTCAGCTTCTGGCGGCTGCCGTTCTTCGTCCATGCGCAGCTGGTGACCGCGTTCCTGCTCCTGCTCGCCTTCCCTCCGCTGGAGGCCGCGACCGTCATGCAGATCATGGACCGCGTCGCCGGCACCTCCTTCTTCTTGCCTTCGGGCCTCGTGGTCTCCGGCGAGCAGCTCAAGGTGGCCGGGGGCGGGAGTCCGTTGCTCTGGCAGCACCTCTTCTGGTTCCTCGCCCACCCCGAAGTCTACGTCCTGATCCTTCCGGGGATGGGCATCGTCGCCGAGGTGATCGCCAACAACACGCGCAAGCCGCTCTGGGGCTATCGCCTGCTGGTGTACTCGGTGATCTTCATCGGGTTCATGAGCTTCGTGGTCTGGGCGCATCACATGTTCATGACCGGCATGGGAACCACCATGTCCACGTTCTTCCAGACCACCACGATGATCATCTCCATCCCGAGCGTGGTCATCCTCACCTGCTTCATCATGTCGCTCTACGGCGGGAACATCCGCTTCACCACCCCGATGCTGTTCGCCACGGCGTTCCTGCCGATGTTCGCCATCGGCGGTCTCACCGGCCTGCCGTTGGGCCTGACGGCGGCCGACATCTACCTGCACGACACGTTCTACGTCATCGGCCACTTCCACTACGTGGTCGCGCCGGGGACGCTTTTCGCGCTCTTCGCCGGCGTCTACTACTGGTACCCGAAGGCGACCGGCCGGCAACTGAGCGACAAGCTCGGCAAGGTCCATTTCTGGCTCAGCTTCGTCGCCATCAACCTCGTCTTCATGCCGATGTTCTTCCAGGGGATGGCCGGGCTGTCGCGCAGGCTCTACGACCCGACGGTCTATGCGCACGGGCGCGGCGTCCAGGCGCTGAACGTCCTGATTTCCTGGGGCGCGTGGGGGCTCGCCATCGCGCAGCTCCCCTTCATCATCAACTTCGTCATGAGCCTGAGGGCGGGCGCACGCGTCGCCGAGAACCCCTGGCACTCCACCACCCTGGAGTGGGCGGCGCCGTCGCCTCCGGGACACGGCAACTTCCTCACCGAGCCGGTGGTGTACCGCGAGCCGTACGAGTACAGCGTGCCGGGGAAGACCAAGGACTACTCGCCCCAGTTCCAGGCGGAGGGCTGAGATGAGCGAGACCGTCATCCCCTACATGGTGAAGCCGCACCCCGTGACGGGGCTCCCGAACGGGAAGCTCGGCATCTGGCTCTTCCTCGCCAGCGAGGTGATGCTCTTCGGCGCGCTCTTCTCCAGCTACGTGCTGATCCGCATCGGAGCGCCGCACTGGCCACCGGAGGGCGGGCTCTCCAGCGAGATCCTCAACGTCCCGCTGGGCACCTTCAACACTGCGGTGCTGATCACCAGCTCCATCACCATGGTGCTCGCCTGGGCCTCCTGCAAGATGGGAAGCTTGCCGCGGTTCAAGATGTGGATGAGCGCGACCGTCTTCCTCGCGCTCGTCTTCCTGGTGGTGAAGTACTTCGAGTACTCCGACAAGTTCCACCACGACCACTTCCCCTCGCACGACAACTTCTTCGCCGTCTACTTCCTGCTCACCGGGCTGCACGGCTTGCACATCGTCGGGGGAATCGTCGTCAACACGTTCCTGCTCACGGCGGGCAGCAGGATGTGGCAGACCGACCCCGAGCACTTCACCAACCGCGTCGAGAACGCCGGGCTCTACTGGCACTTCGTCGACCTGGTGTGGATCTTCCTCTTCCCCTCTCTCTACCTTCTCTGAGGTGCGCATGGACGCCGCAGGGCACGAAGACGTCAGCAGGCACATGGGGAAGTACTACGTGGTGTTCGTCGCGCTGCTCTGCCTGACGGCGGTGACGGTGGGCGTGAGCTATCTGCACCTGACGCGGCCGCTCGCCATCACCGTGGCGCTGATCATTGCCGCCGTGAAGGCGGGAATGGTTGCCGCCGTCTTCATGCACCTGATCTCGGAGAAGAAGGTGATCTACGCAGTGCTGATCCTGACGGCGCTCTTCTTCGCGCTGCTGCTGGCGTTGCCCAACCTCACCACCTTCGAACACCACAGCGGGATGCCGGGGACCTGAGTGTCGCTCAAGGCCTTCCATGTCTTCTTCGTGATCGTCTCCACCCTCTGCGCACTGGGGTTCGGCGCCTGGGCGATCGGCGACTACCTGAGGACGGGAAGCTCGGGGGCGCTGACCCTCGGCGTGCTCGGGTTCGCTGCGGCGGCGGCGCTGGTCTGGTACGGGCTGTGGTTCCTGCGCAAGCTGAAGAACGTGAGCTACCTGTGATCGCGCTCCTCGTCGCCTGTCCGATCTGCTTCGGCGCCGCCGACTCCGATCAGGTGCGCGCGGCGAAGGTCGGCGTGCTGGTCCTGCTCGCCTTCATCGTCCCGCTGCTGGTCGCCATCGCGTTCATCGCCCGTTCGTGGGCGCGGCGGGCCCGGGCGCTGTCTTCTCGGCAGTCACGAGTTTCGTGAGGAAGGCGAGCCGGGAGCTGGTGACGCGCAGGCCGGCCTGCGAGACGCGCGCGCCCAGGTCGTCCTTGACGTAGCTCGTGTAGTACGGCTCGTGGAACCGGGCGGGGAAGGCGAGGATCTCGCGCTCCAGCTCCGGCGCGTCGGCGAGCTGGATGCTGTCCGCAACCACCACCAAACCCCCGGGACGGACCACCCGCGCCATTTCCGTCAGCACGCGCGAGCGCACCTCCGGGGGAAGCTCGTGCAACAGGTATGCGCTGGTCGCCGCATCGAACGAACCGTCGAGGAAGGGCAGCTTCTCGGCATTGTCGCAGACCAGCGAGACGTCGAGGTCGCGCGGCAGCACTTCGCGCGCCCGGGCGATGTAATGAGGGGAGAGGTCGACGCCGAAGAGCTTCGCCTCGTCGGGCAACGCGGCGCCCAGCATCCCCAGCAGATGTCCGGTGCCGCAGCCGACGTCGAGGACGCGCAGCGGGTCCGCGGCGGAAGCGTTCCGGGCCCGGGCGCCGCGGACGACGGGAGGCACCATCCGCCGGCGCATGGCGTCGGCGGTGCCGCCGAAGAGCAGCTCTACTTGCAGGTCGTAGAGGGCGGCGCTCGTGTGCCCGAGGTACCCGTCGGTCTGGTAGTGGAAGTTGCGGGCGTAGTACCCGGGATATCGGTCGGGAGCAGCGTTCTCCGGCAGCTCGCGGAAGTCACCGCGACCCATGCGGGCCCGGGTGCGGGGCAGATCGGCGAGCAGACGCGGCACCGCCTGCGCGTATTCGCGCCACGGGATCGTGTCGATCAGCGATCTCGGGTAATAGCCTGCCTCCGCGTCGCGGAAGTCCTCGTCGAATAGCTCCTCCAACCGCCGCCGCAGCGACCCGGCCGCCTCCGGCGAGGAGCGGTCCTCCCAGCGGAGCAGGGCGCGCGAATAGGCGAGATAGGCGAGGCGGACGGCGCCGGCGCGCGCGACGCGGGTGCGAACGTACATCCGGCGCGAGAGCTCACGGCGAAGGGCGGCGACGGCCATGCCGAAGATCCTTGCCTGTGGACGCCCGTCGCGCAACTCTGTCGCGCGGATGGTGCCGCTGCCGAAAGTCGCGCGAGGCGAGGAGTTCGCGGCGCTTGCCGTGGGACCGAACGACCGGGTCTTCGTCCTGACCGGCGCGG